>NZ_JAMYQC010000041.1:0-53603 GCF_040320645.1 Mesorhizobium sp. M0633 | reverse complement strand
ATTGCGGGTCGCGCTCGACAAGCGCGATCGAGCCCGAAAACCCTTCCTCGCGCAGATAATAGGCGACCGAGGAGCCGACGATGGCTCCGCCGATGATGACGATGTCGTAGTGCACTTTTTCGCTTCTCCAGTTCTAGGCGCCCGCCGCCACGTGCGGGCGACGCCGGCATCAACCGGCGGGCAGATGCGCCGAGGGCAACAAGCGCGCCTGACGCAACGCCGCCAGATCAGCCGAGCCGGTGCAGAAGCAGGCGACGGCCAACTGGCGGATGACGATGTCGAAATGCGCGACAACCGCCTCGGCGGATACCGTAGCCGCGGGCAGCACGCCGGCCGCCTGCCCGGCGATATCCGCGCCCAGGCGGATGGCCTTGGCCACGTCGACACCGTCGCGGATCCCGCCCGACGCGATCAGCTTAACCGTTGGCAGCGCCCGACGTACCGCCTGCACGCTGGCCGGGGTCGGAATCCCCCAATCGGCGAACGCCATAGCCACTGCACGGTCGGCGGCATCGCGGGCGCGCTCGCCCTCCACCGCGGCCCAACTGGTGCCGCCGGCGCCGGCGACATCGATCACCGCCACGCCCGCTTCGACGAGCGCACAGGCCACCGAGGCGGACAGGCCCGACCCCACTTCCTTGGCCACGATCGGCACGCCCACGCTGCGCGCGGCGCGAGCGATCTGTGCCAGGACGCCGCGCCAGTCGCGGTCGCCCTCCGGCTGTACCGCTTCCTGCAGCGGATTGAGATGGACGATGAGTCCATCGGCCTCCAGCGCATCCACCGCCCGGCGCGCCGAGTCCAGGCCGTCGGCCTCGCGCAGTTGCGCGGCGCCGATATTGGCCAGCAAGGGAATGTCTGGGGCCAGGCGGCGCAGCGCGCGCGTCAGCCCCTGGGAGTTGCGGGATTGCAGGCTCACGCGCTGCGAACCGACACACATGGCGATCCCCAAGGCTTGCGCTGCCTCGCTCAGATGCCGGTTGATGGGCTCGGCGCGTGGCATCCCGCCGGTCATTGAGCTGATCAGCAGCGGCGCGCGCATGGTCTTGCCCAGCAGCGAGGCGCGCAGGTCGATCTGCGTCAGGTCCAACTCGGGCAATGCGCAGTGTTCGAACCGGATGTACTCCCAGCCGGCGGCGACCGTGGCCGGCGCCGTTCGCCGATCCAGCACGATGTCCAGATGGTCGTCCTTGCGCCGGCTCAGGGCGGTGTCGCTCATGCTCGCTCCATCCGTCGCATCGGGCGACGGCGTTGCGTCGGATCGGACCGACGGCAGCGCGCGCACGCCGCCGCCTCCCGTGCGTTCAGGCCGGCGCACGCTGGCCTCCCCCCGCAGCGTCGCTGCGGTAGCGGTTGGTCGAGGTCTGGTAGTAGTGCGCGCGGATGGCCGCCATGGCCTCGATCAACGGTCCCCACGGCGCGGGAAAGCGTTCTTCCGCCATCACCCGGTGCAGCATGCGCGTATGGCCGGCCAGCTCGTCGCTGAGGAACTCCACCACACGCATAGCCGGATAGCGCTGCAGCAGCAGGATTGCCGCGTTGTCGGCCTCGCCGGCCGACCTATCCTTTTCGCGTCCATGCAGATCGTTCTGCAGGCGCCCTATCGCGGAGATGAGCCGCAGGACGTGGCGAAACGCCGGACGCGCGCGCAAGGTCGCCATGTCCAGCCCCCACAGCAACGACAGGCAACAGAACACGTTCGTGTAGGCGATCGAATCGATGCCGTTGTGCAGGTACTCGGCGTAGGACCAGCGTTCCGCCCCTGCCGCCTGCGCGTGTCCGGCGCGCAGCGCCGCGCAGTAGCATCGGGTATCGTCGAGTAGCTGAGCATAGTCGCGACGATCGTAGGCGAGCGCGGCCAGCGAAGCGCGCAGCACAGCGCAGCCCTCGAATCCGGGGAGCGCGCACGGCACGCCCTGCCCCAGCGCCTGCTCCACCGCGGCGAGCTGCTCCGGCGCGATCAGGCCAAGGTCGTTGCAATCGTCGAGCCAGAACAGCAGCGCCAGTTCGCGATAGAACGCCACGATCAGCGTTTCGTCCTGCGGATCGCGGCCGGTGCGGGCGCTGGTGTCGCGCAGGCTCGGGTGGATGCGCTGCAGGATGTACTGGCCGCCCCTGACCGCTTCCACGGCATGCTCGTCGGCGAACCCGGCTAGGGAACGCCCCCACTCCAGCACCTGCTGCAGCGCGCGTTCGGTCTGGATCATGGCGCCGCTCCTGCTCTCTCGGCCAGGACGCGCCGCCCCCAACGAAGCGCCAGCCACAACCCGGCGAGTTCGGCCACGCGCACCACCCGGGTGGGGCAATACAGTTCCTTGCCGATCCACAGCGGCGTCTGCGGCCATGCATGCGCCGCATGGCGGGCGAGCATCCACTCCAGCGCACGCGCCACCGCCTGCGCGATGCGCCGGCGCCCTGTCGGCTCTTCGCTCCCGTCCATCACGTGCAACGCGAACAGCGCATAGGCGGTTTCCTCGAATGTGGACGCGCGACCAGCGCCCCAGCCGCCGTCGTCGCGCTGCGCCTGCATGAGCGCCGCGAGCGCGCGCTCGTCGCGCCACTGGGGCTTGCCTTGCGCCAGCGCAGCGACCGCATGCGCGGTGGGATACAGCCACGAAACGTGCCATTTCTCGTTGTCCCATAGACCGTGCGGGTTGCGATTGGCCTCGACGTAGGCGCTGGTGCCGGCGGCGGGCTTTCCCAACAGTCGCAACGCATGCAGGGCATGGATGTTGGTCGACACCGAGGGATTGCGCTCGCTGGGGAAGGTGACGAACAGCTCGCCGATTTCGAAATGGCGCAACGCATCGACCGCCGGGTCGCGGCCTGCAAGGCGCAGGACGCACAACGCAACGGCAGTGTCGTCCGCATCGGCCGCGAAGTGCAACGCCGGGCCCAGACCGCGCACGCCCAGGCGGGCGTCGAGCTGCGCGACGATCACTTGCACCGCCTCGGCGAGCGCGGGATGCGCGAACAGCCCGGCCAGATGCAGGGTGTACAGCGACCAGCATGGCTCGAACACATTGATCGGCCAGACGTTGGGAACGACACCTTCGATGCCGCTGCGCGTCGCCCGCGATGCCGCCTGCAGATACGCGTCGGCGCGCCCGACCTGCGGCGTGCTCCCCTGTGCCACGGCGTGCGCACGCCACGCGGCGGTGGCCGCCGGACTGATGCCGATGCTGCCGTCGTCATCCGGGCATGCGGTGGTCGGCGACGTCCCCCAGGCTTCCCAGGAGTGCAGCAACGGATGGCCGCTCGGCAACGTCGCCACCGCCCCCAGCTTGACCTGGCGCGCTTGCCGCAACGGCAACAGCGCCGGGTGGCGCGGAAACGCCACCCCGCCCAGCAAGGATGCGGCCTCGCCGCACAACAGCGGCAGTATCAGCTCCGCGCCGATCGGCGCGTCTTCCGGCACCGCATGCGCGTAGGGATCGGGCTGGCGCTCGAGGAACCGGGTTGCAGCCTGGACTGCGTCGGCAGCTCCGGGAAGAGGATCGGCACGCTGCAATGCCAGCAACGCCGCCCACGTGGGCGCATGGCGGAACAGCGGGAAGTCCGCACTTCCCCATCCGCCATCGGCCTGTTGCTGCGCGATGAGCCACGCGTATGCGTCCTGCCGACCGGTGACGTTGCCGTGGAACTGCAGAGCTCGCGCCGTGTCGTAGACGGACGGACCGACGCTGCCGCCGTCGCTCATCTCGCTCAGCAGGTGGCGCAATTCGGAAAGGATCTGTTCGGACAGCGCGTTCACGCGGGATGTTCCTTCTGCAGACGGTTGACGAGAACCAGGATCGGCAGACGCCGCGCACATCGCCGCGGACTCGGGCACAGTGCAGCATGCACCGCTGCCGCCGGCCGATCGCAGGTGGCACAGGGGCGACTCCATGTGGACGGGCGTGCTCATGCGCATGGCGCGTGCTTGAACAGATACCCGTTGGCCCGCTGCAGTATCTGCGCCAACCGTTCCGCACGCGGCCCCAGCGGGGCGATGGCTTCCCCAGCGTCGCGCAACAAATCCAGCGCGAACTGGCGCGCTGGCTGCAGCCCCATAATCGACGCGCAGGTCGGCTTCTGCGCCGCCGCGTCCTTGCCGGGGGTCTTGCCCAGCGTCGCGGTATCCGCTGTCGCGTCGAGAATGTCGTCGACCACCTGCAACGCCAGGCCGAAACAGGCGGTGTAGCGATCGAGCGCACAGTACAGCGCAGCGTGCGCGGCATCGTCCGCGATGGAGTATAGCGCGCCCATGCGAACGGACGCGCGCACTAGCGCTCCGCTCTTCTTCCGGTGCATCGCCACGATCCTGTCCAGCTCGGCGTGCTTTCCGACCAGCGACAGATCCATGGCCTGCCCGCCTGCGGCACCCTCGGCGGACACCGCCTGCGCCAGTTCGCGCACGAGCGCGATACGGTTGTCGCCCGGCGCATCCAGGCTCGCCAGGGTCAGGAAAGCGTGCGCCTGCAGCGCATCGCCGACCAGGATCGCAGTGGCTTCGCCGAACTTGACGTGCACGGTCGGAAGGCCGCGGCGAAGCACGTCGTCGTCCATCGCGGGCAGGTCGTCGTGGACCAGGGTACAGGCGTGCATCATCTCGATGGCGGCGCCGACGTCGTCGAGCATGTGCGCCGGCGTGTCGGCCAGTGCGCCGGCAGCCAGACAGAGCAAGGCGCGGGTGCGCTTCCCGCCATGCAAGGTGGCGTAGCGCATCGCCGACATCAGCTCGGTCTCACCGTCGTCTTCGGCGCAGAGAAGACGCGCCAGCGCCTGTTCGACCCGCTTTGCGCCGTCCTGCATCCAGATCTCTGGCAGCAGCCTGCCGGATGCGCCGCGCGCCTGCGCGCCCAATCCGCCGAGCGCGGAAACGCCAGTTCGGTCGTCGTGTAGCGTGGAACCGGTCTGCATGTTTTTCATGTCCTTGTACCTGACACGAGATGGCCACGGCGAGCGCCAAGCCGCTGCGGTGTTGCCGGCGTCGCACCGAGCGCGTGCGCTGAGTGCAGCAATGCCGCGCCTCGCCGGCGCCGCTGCCTCGCCACACGGGACATGCGATGCCAGCTCATGAGAAGCCTATGCGGATTGCCATGGACGGATGTGCGGTCGGGTAATAGCGCCGGCCTTTTTCGACCCCGCTCAGCAACCGCGGCCGCACCCCGGCCTTGTGCATGGTCAGCGCCAAGGCGATGCAGAACTGCACCATTTCCAGCCATACCAGGTGGTAGCCGATGCAGACGTGTGGGCCGGTACCGAACTGCAGCATGTCCACCGGCCGGATCGGCTCCGTGCGTTGCAGCCACCGCGCCAGGCGGAACTGATCAGGCGCCTCGTGCAGCAGCGCCGAGGTCGAGAAATGCAGCAGCGGGATGCACAGATGGGTGCCCGCGGGAATGCGCCGTTGGCCGAGTTGCAATTCCTGCAGGGCGCGACGCGGCAGGAGCGTGGTCGCCGGATGCAGGCGCAGCGTCTCCCGGAACAGCGCCTCGGCGACCGGACACTGCGCCAGGTCCGCGTGCCGGGTCGGCACCGCGCCCACGCGTTGCGCCTCCTCGACCAGGGCGTCCCACAGCACAGGCTGCCGCGCCAGCTCGATCACCATCCAGGCCATCGTCGAGGCAGTGGTGTCGTGACCGGCAAGCAGCAGCAAGCGGATATTGGCGACCAGGACGTCATCGGAAAGCGCATCGTCGCTGCGGTCGAAGGCGCTCACCATGTCGTTGATCAACCCGGTGCGCGCGGCATGCGCGCGCGCGTCGCGGACGAACTGGCGCAACTGCGCGTCGATCCAGTCTCGGGCGGCGCGGCCGCGCCGCAAGGGCAGTCCCGGCAGGTCGACCGGGGGCGCGACGATCAACTGCAGCAGTTGCCGGTACTTGCGATGCCATCCCGGCAGGTCCTGCGCGGGGATTCCCATCAGGCTGAAGATGAGCTTGAGCATCAGGTCGCCGGTTTCGCGCAGGATGGTCACGTCGCCGCGGTCGCGCCACGCCTGCACCCGCCCCCAGATGACGGGCGCGAACAGGTCGCCGATGCCGGCCTGGGTCAGCCCCTTGGGCAGGAACGCCGCCTTGATCGCATCGCGCGCCTGCCGGTGCGCGCCGCCGTCCTGGGCAACCAACGTTCCGCCAAGCAATTCGGGCGCGATCTCTTCGATCAGCGCCGAGGACACGTCCTTGTGCCGGAGCAGTGCGAACGCATCCGGATGCACGCAGGTCATCAGGTGTCCGGCAGGGCCGAAATCCAGCCAGAAGTGGCTGCCCAGCGTCCGTTCTGCGCGCTGCAGCAGGCGCGGCAGGTCGCAGACAATGGCGGGAAGATGCCCGACCAGGGGGAAAGCGCCAGGCATGACCGGGATGTCGCATCGCAGCCGGTGCCGACGGTTGAGTGGGTTGAGCAGCATGTCCATCAGCAGCGCGCCGCCGCCGCCGATTCGGTGTCGCCGGCAGGGCGCGCGGCGCAGCTGTTGCCACCGTCGGCGTATGTCGGCACATGCGCCAGCATGCCGCCATCGATGCACACGACCTGGCCTGTGATAAACGCAGCATCGTCGGAGAGCAGGAACGCCACGAGCGCGGCCACGTCCTCGGGGCGGCCGACGCGCTGCAGGAGCTGGTGCCGGCGCAGATGCCGTTGCATGCACTCGTCCAGCTTGGCGAGGAGACGCTCGGTCATGACGAGACCCGGCGCAACGGCGTTGCAGCGGATCTGCGCATGACCGTATTGGGTGGCGAGCGAAGCCGAGAGCATGTTCATCGCCGCCTTCGACGCGGCGTAGGACGTCTGCGCGGTGTCCCCGCTGAGCCCCTGGCACGACGACATGTTGACGATCGCGCCACCGCCGCGGGCGATCATCCGCGGGATGGCCTGCCGGCAGCAGAGCAGCGTGCCGCGCAGATTGGTCGCCATGGTCTGGTCCCAGACTGCCAGGTCCAGGTCGAGGATCGCGCGGTCGCGCGGGGTCAGATGCATGGCGCTCGCATTGTTCACCAGCAGGTCGACCCCACCGAAGTGCCGCTCCGCCGTCTCGAACAGCGCTGCCACCGCCTGCGCATCGGCGATATCCATGGCTATGGGCAGTGCGTGGCCTGCTTCGGCCGCGATCTGCGCGGTGCAGGCGATGGCCGCCGAGCCATCAATGTCGGCCACCACCACTCTGCCGCCCCCGCGCGCGATGGCGAGAGCGCATGCCTTGCCGATGCCGGCGCCGGCGCCGGTCACCACGGCCACCTTGCCTTCAAACCGTCCCATCGTGTCTCCTGAATTGTATTGGTCTTTCGCAGCATGCCGCTCGGCCTCCGCCGGAGAAGGCGCAGGGTCGGCGCTGGCGCGCTCGTCATGGCCAGCGTCGCTTTCGATGACCCGAATGGCGGCGACCGGGCACTGGTTGGCCGCAAGCCGCACGGCGGCGTGCAGCGCCTGCGGGACCGTCGCCACGCACACTTCGGCCACGCCGTCCGGTTCGCGCTGGCGAAAGGTGCCCGGCAGCGTCAGCACGCACTGCCCGGTAGTTCCGCACAGATCCTGATCGACCAGGACGCGCATCTCAGCCCCCCTGCCCATGCAGCCGCACCGGCAGCGCGCGGAACGTCCTAAGGAACGCGGAGGGCTCCCGGGTCGGCTGCTCGGCCAATGCCAGCGTGGGGAAGCGCGCCTGGATCCGCGGCAGGCTCTCGGCCAACTGCACTCGGGCCAGTTGCGCACCCAGGCAGAAGTGGATGCCGTGGCCGAAGGTCAGCATGATCTTCCCGTCGATCGACATGCCAGGACTGGTGCCGTAGAACCGCACGGGATCGAAGCGGTCGGGATCGGCGAAGGCGTCCGGGTCGCGATTGCCGGCCGCGATCAGCACGCGCACGTCCGCGTTCTTCGGGATCACCACGCCGCCCAGTTCGATGTCGCGCTGGGCGATACGCGGAATGGAGCTGAACATGGCGGGCGCGTCGTAGCGCAGGGCTTCTTCGACGAATGCCTTCACCCCCACGGCATCTCCCTTCAGCCAGTGCCGCTGTTCGGGATACGCCAGCATCGCCAGGACCGCATGGCCGATGGCCGCGGCAGTGGTGGCGAAGCCGCCCAGCAGCATGCCCCAGAGCATGCTGATCAATTCCGCATCCGACAGCATGTCGGCATCGTCGTCGTGTGCGCCGACCAGCATTGACACGATGTCGTGGCGGGGATCGGTGCGCTTGCGCTGTATGAGGTCGCCGAAGTAGGCCTGCACCCTGGCGCTGGCCGCGTCCGCCGCGGCGAGCTGGGGATCGCTGGCGTGCGGGCTCAGGCCTTCCAGAATGGCGCTGATGCCGGCGACGAGCCCGAACGTGTCGTCCTGGGGCATGCCGAACAGTTCGCCGAAAACCAGCATGGGCAAGGCCAGCGCGAATTCCTGATGCAGGTCCACCGCCTCCCCGCGCTCCAGCGCGGGCGCCATGCCGTCCAGGCGCGCTGCGACAATGCGAGCGATGGTCGGCCTCAGGTTGTCGATCTGGCCGATGGTGAAATCGCGCGAGATCAGCCGGCGCAGACGCGTATGCGTCGGTGGTTCCTTCATGGCTAGCGTGGACGCCAGCAGATTGAGTGACAGGCTGGTCGCCGCCCGCGGGAAATAGCGCGCCAGTTCGCCCGGCGTCGGTCCCCGAAAAGCATCGCCCGTGGCCTTGAGCGCCCAGTAGATGTCGGCGTGGCGGCTCAACAGAAAGAGGCCCGACGCCGCGCGATGCACCGGATCGTGCTCGCGCAACCACCGCATGAATGGATACGGGTCCTGAATGCACGCTGGCGACGCCAGTTCGGCGAAGGCGTCCCGGCATGCTGCCGTGGTTTCTTGCACATCCATTGGTCACCTGTTGGCTGGCTGATCTGATTGGCGCGCGGCAGGCGCCGGCGAATTCGGAGAACATCGCGGTTCCCGGTGGCGTCCGCGCATCACCAGAGCACCGGGAACTCCTCGAACCCGCCAGTGATGATCTCCTTGCGCAACTTCAGTTCGTCGGGCGCCACGGCCAGGCGCAGCGCGGGAAAGCGCTGGAAGATCGAACCGAACACCACCTTGAGTTCCAGCCTGGCCAGCGCCGCGCCGATGCAGTAGTGCGGCCCATGGGAGAACGCCAGGTGCGGGTTTTCGTCACGTCCAATGTCGAAGATTTCCGGGTCCTTGAAATGGCGCGGATCGAACGACGTCGCCGGCAGGCCGACCAGCACCTTGCTCTCCGCGGGAACATGCACGCCCGCGATAGTCACGTCGGTCCTCGGATAGCGCATGATGCCGTCCCAGCCCGCGCCCGGCGGGTACATGCGCAGGATTTCCTCCACCGCCTTGTCCACCAGGGATGGATCGCCGACCAGGCGTTCGCGCTGTTGCGGATGGCGGAACATGGCCAGCAGGCCGAATTCGATCTGCGCGACGGTGCTCTCGTGCCCCGCCACCAGCATGCCCGCCGCCAGGCCGATCGCCTCTTCCTCGGTCGCCTTGCCCTGGTCGACCGCCGCGAGCAGATCCGTCAGCAGGTTGTCGCCCGGATCCTGGCGCTTGTCCCGCATCTTGCCGCGAATGTAGGCACGCAGTTCTTCCCAGGCCAAGCGCGACGCGCTGCGCGGGCCGCTTTCATGCTGGTGCGTCATCACCTCGTCGGACAGCCCGGCGAAAAAGGCGTGATCCTCGTAGAGCACGCCCATCAGCGCGCTGATGACCATGGCCGGAAGCGGAAAGGAGAGGTGGCGCCGCAGGTCGGCGGGCTGGGGCTGGGCCGCCAGCGTCTCGAACAACTGCACGGCGATCGCCTTGACCTGTTGCGCGAGCAGCTTCACCCTGCCGTTGCTGAAGGCCGGCGCCACGATCGCACGTAACCGCGCATGCTCGCCCCCCTCGTGCGAGACCAGCCACCCCGGCGAACCGAGAATCACCGAATCCGGGGTGAATGCCGCCGGCGGCATTCCGGAGGGCCGGAACGCCGCGTCGGACAACACCGCCTTGGCCTCGTCGTAGCCTGTGACCCACCAGCCTTCGTGCCCGGACGGGAAGCGCACGCGGTGGATCGGACCGTTGGCGCGTAGTGCCAACATCTCGGGCGAGGGCTCAATGTGATCGACGCGCCACATCGGCAGCGTCCGCAAAGGTTGTTCGGGCATGGTGGCACTTCACTCTATAGCGATGAAAGGGCGGAAGGTGACCGGCGGGCGCTGCGGCAGCGAATGACCTAAGACGGCATACAGATGACGTCCTCCGACGGCCGGCCTGATTATCAAGACCGGCCAACGTGTAACTGTCTAGGCACACCGCGCGGCGAGATGCAGAACTTTATCCTGCACCATCGATTTCAGGATAAGGTCGGTGTGGTGGGCCTTTGAGCCGCCGCCGGCCAAGATTCCCTGCGCAAGGGTCGACAAGGGCGGCGAGCTGTTGGGTAAGGGCGGTTTCGCCGAGGACCCCCTGCCCATAGACGCTATCCGACGCGGATTTGACATTTTGCTTTTCTTTCTTCGTTCCATTCGTGCCATCCACGAAATGAAAGTCGGTCGGCGGCTCCCGGCCCGCAACGAAGGTGCTTCAAATCTCGTGCCAATTTGGCCGCAGCAGAAAAAGATTGTGGCAGCTTCTCAGCGGCTTAGCCTGAGGCCAGAGAAGAGCTAGGAGAAATAAGCCGGTGTCGCGGGCCAACAAAGGCGACGGAACAGTGTCGGACAGAACGCCTCGGGCGACCTTTAGGTCGGGCTTGCGACATTCTGGTCCAGTTTCGAACATAAGAGGGCGGCAAACAGACACGATTGTGGAATTCGATCCTCACGGAATCAGGGCGCTTGCCGAAGAGCGCGCGCTCATGGTTGCTGCGACAGGCGCGTGTTCGCGATAGCCGTGCCTCCGCACGCAAGAACACGCTAGTGGCACACGCTACGCAATCGCTGCAGTGCCCGCCGGTGTGAGGTAGTGCATCGGCTCGGCTTCCGGTTCGTCTTTGCCCAGCCGGGGCGGAAGCGCCGAATACCCGCACCATACAGCACCGTTGTTGCGTGTGGTGACGAGGCGGTTATAGCTCGCGCCCGATCTTCTAAGACACGGCCTCCGAGAAAAAGGGGGCGGTCCAAAAGCATCTCTATTTGAAATGGCACGCCGCTTGCTGCTCCTGGTCAGAGCCCATCAAAACACGATGAAAGCGACTTGCGCCATGCCCGACACGCGAAGCTCTAGACCGTGGCCTGAGGAGACGGTGCCCGTTCCCGTTGAACATCGGTACATCATCTCCTCCGGAGGTCCCTCCTCGGCGGCCGCTTTGCGCACGGCTGGTCCGATGCCGGCACGCCAACACATGGCGCTCGCGCAATTGCCGTTTACCGGTTCTGATCAGCATGTGAGTGCCCAAGAGCCCCGTCAAAGAGCCACCGAAGCCAAGGTCGGCGGGTCACTGGCAAATATCGACAATACGCCGAACCAGCTCAGTAACGCGGGTCTCTTGCGTGAAGTCACATTTGAGGCCTCCACACGCGTCCGATATTGGCTACTTCGGGCCCGCTATCACTTTGTCCCGGGCACGAGCGCGAGCGATGGATGCCGCTTCCGGCGCCATAGCCGTGGAAAGATTGCCCCAGCGGCTCGACAGCCTCCACTTGCTCAGATCGATGGCGTTCGGGTGACGAAGACCAGCAGCCAAGACGTTCCCCTACATCGGGATGGAAAAAGGAGGGTGCGAGCCGCGAGGGCCTCATTTCATGCCCGGCATACGAGCCTTTGCTCGGTATTGCGCCAGCCTCTGCCAGAATCCGGCGCGCCAGTTTTTTCCTGAGGAGCAAGTTGATGACCGTTCAAAAGAAGGTTCCCTTCGTCACCTTTCTCACGCGTGTTCGCGATGAGTCAGTCCAGGGCCCAAATCCATATCGCTGGGAAGAAAAGACATCTGACGACTACTTTGCCGGCAAGCGCGTCATCCTGTTCTCGCTGCCTGGCGCCTTCACTCCGATCTGCTCGACCTACCAACTGCCCAATTTCGAAGAGCTCTATGATGAGTTTGAGAAGGAGGGAATTGACGCGATTTACTGCGTCTCCGTCAACGATGCCTTCGTCATGAATGCGTGGGGGAAGTCCTTGGGCCTGCAGAAGGTCGAGCTCATCCCCGATGGCTCAGGCGAGTTCACACGCAAGATGGGCATGCTGGTCGCCAAGGACAATCTCGGCTTCGGGATGCGCTCCTGGCGCTACGCCGCCCTGATCAACAATGGCGTGGTGGAGCAGTGGTTTGAGGAGGAAGGTTTCTCCGACAACTACGAGGCCGACCCCTATGGCGTCTCATCCCCGCAAAACGTTCTCGAAACGCTGAAAGCCGCCGCATGACCTAGAAAACGTCTCACCGGTGCCATTGCCCGCCCCAAGAGGCTCCTCGACAGGATTATCGCGCTCGCCATGCAATCCTCAGCAAGCCTGCTTCAGCGCCAGAAGCAATCCATGGTCGCATCGCCTCAACTCATTGAGTCGATTCGCTTGCTGCAACTGGCGCATACTGAACTGCATCAATTCGTGGAGCGGGAAGTCGAGAAGAACCCGCTCTTGGAATCTGCGTCAAACGATGGCGGGCCTTTTGGCGATGTTTCGATTTCGGGAGCGGATCAGCCTATCGGCCCACGCGCAAACGCCGTTGACGGACCGACCGGGGCCGGGTCGCCTGAACGGCTCGGGCAATGGAAATCACTTCGCAACACGACCAACAACCCGCCGGGCAATGGCCCTTCCCTCGACGAGTTTGCCAGCCTCGCCGAGACATTGCACGACCATGTCGCTCGTCAGATCGCCCTCACTGCGTTCACACCACAGGAGCGGCTAATCGCTGGCCAGCTTGCCGCCGATCTGGAAGACACTGGCTATCTTCGGGCAAACCTTTTGGAGCTGGCCGAGAGCCTGAATGTCCGGGAAGGTGATGTGGAACGGGTTCTCGGAACCTTGCAGCACTTTGATCCACCGGGAATTTTTGCGCGAACTCTCGGAGAATGCCTCGAAATCCAGTTGCGCCAGCGAGACCGGTTCGACCCGGCAATGGCAGCTTTGGTTGCCAATCTTGAAATGCTTGCGCGACGCGATTTTCAGGCACTGAAGCAGCATTGCGGCGTCGATGAAGACGACCTTCTCGACATGATGCATGAGATTCGGGCGCTCGATCCCAAGCCTGGAAACCGATTCCAATCCGGTGCGTCTGAATCAATTATTCCCGACGTCTGGGTCACGCCCTCGCCGGAAGGCGGGTGGCAGATCGAACTTGATCCGGCCACACTGCCCAAGCTGCTGATCAACCAAACCTACTATGCCGAAGTCTCGCGTCAAACTGTCCAAAATTCGAAAGATCAAGCATTTCTCAACGAATGCTTGCAAAACGCGAACTGGCTAATCCGCAGCCTCGATCAGCGCGCCAAGACGATTGTTAAGGTTGCGGCTGAAATCGTGCGCCAGCAGGATGCCTTTTTGGAACATGGCGTCGCCCACCTGCGACCTCTCAATCTCAGAACCGTCGCTGACGCGATCGGCGTGCACGAGTCGACGGTAAGCCGGGTGACCTCGAACAAGTACATGCTTACCCCGCGGGGAGTCTTTGAACTGAAGTATTTTTTCACCGTGGCGATCGCGTCCTGCCAAGGCGGCGACGCGCACTCCGCCGAAGCTGTCCGCCATCGGATCAAAGCGATGATTGCCGCAGAATCTCCCGGCGACGTGCTTTCCGACGATGACATCGCTGTCCGGCTGAAGGAAACCGGCATCGATGTTGCGCGCCGCACCGTCACAAAATATCGCGAAGCAATGAACATCCCCTCCTCCGTGCAACGCCGCCGCGAAATGCGCTTGTGTCTTTAATGTGGGTCAAGGCAGCCAACCTCATGTTGCAGTGCATCCAAAGTGGAGACTTCGTTCATGACCCGATCCGCGGCAGGCGTCATGGACGCTGTTCTGCACGACCCAGAAAAGCCCGACCAACCGTCTGGTCCCAAATGGGGTGCGGTCATTTCGCTTTCCTTGGGCACCTTCGGGCTGGTGACGGCAGAGTTTCTGCCTGTCAGCCTCCTCACGCCCCTCGCGCATGATCTCGGTGTCACCGAGGGTGCGGCTGGACAGGCGATGACGGCGACCGCTATCGTCGGGGCGATCTCGGCGCCGACGGTGGCCATCATCACAAAGCGCCTGGACCGCAGGATCGTCATGTGGGCGATGACGCTGCTGCTGATCCTGTCGGACCTTCTGGCGGCCGGCGCGTGGTCGCTGGCGGTACTCCTGACGGCACGCGTCGTGCTCGGCATAGCGCTCGGAGGCTTCTGGTCGATGTCGGCAGCACTGGCGATGCGGCTCGTTCCAAGCCACCTCCTGCCGCGCGCCCTATCGATCATCCTCACCGGCGTTTCCGTCGCTACCGTTTGCGCAGCTCCAATCGGCGCTTATGTCGGCGATATCTGGGGATGGCGAAGCGCCTTCATGCTCGCCGCAGTCGTCGGCGCCGCTACACTGCTGGTGCAACTCATAACCATTCCGAGGCTGCCTCCGGTTGGAGTGGCTAGCTTCCGCAGCCTGCTGGACGTGGCCAAGATTCCGATGATCAAGGTCGCGCTTTTGGTCGTCCTGCTGGTCGCTTCCGGCCACTTCGCCGGCTTCACCTATATCCGCGCCTTCCTCGAGAAGGTTCCCGCGCTGGATGTCGAGACGATCTCGCTTGTGTTGCTTGCTTTTGGCATCGGCGGATTCTTCGGCAATTTGGCCGGCGGGCTGCTGGCCGAGTACAGTCTCAAGGCAGTCGCGGCCCTTGCACCGCTGCTCATAGCGATAGCCGCTGTTTCGCTGCTGACGGCGGGAGCATCGGCCTCGGCCTCGGCGGTTGCGGTTGCCGCGTGGGGCTTTGCCTTCGGCGCAGTGCCGGTGGGATTGCAGACGTGGATGGTGTGGCGCGCCGCTCCCGAGCAGGCCGAAAGCGCCGGTGTGCTGATGGTCGTAGCGTTCCAAGTGGCAATCGCAGGCGGCGCGATTTTCGGCGGACTATTGGTGGACAATGCCGGGATTAGCAGTGCCATTGCCTACAGTGCTGTTGTCACGTTCCTCGCCGCCCTGACAGTGTTCCTGCTCGGCCCGAAGCGCGAAACCTAGACCGCCTGACAGAAGAGGCCTCAGCAGCGCAGCGGGACGAGAGATGCAATCGCATGCACGGCGCGGCGCGATCCTCCATGGCGACCTTGGCCGCCAGACACGCGAACCTCTCCGGCACCGGTTTCCATTTGGCGACGATGAGCGCTGCCAGCGCGATGGAACCCTTGCTGGCGGTCATATCCTTTATGACAAGCCGGCATTCTGGGCGAGCGACAACTACGCGCCGGCCATGCCCGTCAGAACGCCGGTGAAGATGCCGCACGATAGTGCAGACAGGTCGCGAATGCCAGTGGTGAAGTAGCCTTGGGTCGCTGATCGGGCGGGAGAGGCCTTTCCACAGAAGGGTCAGCCAAGCCCGAGGTGCCTTCAGTCGCCGAGGAATTCTGCCAACTTCAGAGCCAAAGAGGGCCGATCCTTAGGTTGTGTTTGACATTCCCAGATGACGAGCACCTCCCATCCCGCTTGCAAAAGTGCTTGTTGCACCAGCTTATCCCGCTCGATATTTCGGGCGAACTTGTCTTCCCAGTACGATATCCTACTCTTAGGACGTGCGATTTTTGAACATCCTGGATGCCTGTGCCAGAAACACCCATGCACCATGATGATCTTGCGGCGTCCTGGGAACACCAAGTCTGGACTTCCCGGCAGATCACGACGATGGAGACGGAACCGATACCCGAGAGCATGAACTGTGCGGCGAACGCGCAATTCAGGGGCCGTGTTCTTCCCTTTTATCTTCGACATAAGGGCCGAACGGCGTTCTGGCGTAAGATGGTCCACTATATCGGTCGCTACTCGGCGGCTCCGGGGTTTCCGTAGGATTATCCCGCTAAACCACGCCTGATCCAAGCTCTGTTTTCTGCTCTCTGGATTGTTTGGCTTAAGCTGGGTAGAACATAAAGCGAACATTGACAACACTATGAGCGTGTGTCGTACATGCACACGTCGTGCATCCGCGAGGGGATTCGCAATGGAGGAAGTTGGCTTACGCATTCGCGTGGATAATGTCCTGCGTCGCGAATTCATCGCCACATGCAAGATGCGAGACACCACCGCAGCTCAGATCTTGAGAGCGTTTATGCGTTCATATGTGGAAACGAATGGACTGGCAGTGAGGCAGGGAGAGCTTTTTCAGGGCGAACCAGCCGTGCCTAGCATCTCCTCTCACCGAAAGCAGGCGAGCTAGTCATGCACGGAACAACTGGAAGAAAGAATCTGACGGCCGTCTCGCTATTCACCGGCGGCGGCGGTCTGACACTCGGCTTGGAAGAGGCGGGCTTTAACACGCTGTTCGCGACAGATATTGAGAAGGCATCGGCGGACACGTTCGCGCGAAACCATCCGGGTACTCCATTTTACCTGAAAGACGTTCAGCACTTCACCAAGGAAGAAATCCTAGCTGCTACGGGAGGCAAGACGGTCGACCTTGTCGTTGGAGGTCCCCCTTGCCAAGGATTCTCTACGCTTGGAGATCAGAATCCTGCTGACCCGAGGAATGGTTTGTTCTGGCGTTTCGTCCGCATCGTTGAATGGCTGGAGGCACCCTGCTTCCTGATGGAGAACGTTAACTACCTCCGGACGCAGTATGGGGGTCGATTTGAACGCGAGATCGTCGCTGCGTTCGAGCGTCGCGGGTTCCGTGTTTGGGTCGCGACCCTGAACGCGGCCGATTTCGGATGTCCGCAGGTGCGCAAGAGGGTGTTTTTCTTCGGAACCCGCAGCGGAGGCTCCTTCGACTGGCCCCTGCCCACACACGGACCTGGGCGCCTTCCATACGCAACGGTGTGGTCGGCCATTGCCGACCTTGCCTCACCACATTCAGATGCGCCAAACCATAGTCACCTGAGGCACAGCGAAAGGGTAATCGCGCGCTACAAGCTCGTACCGGAAGGAGGACGAATGCCGCCTCCATCCGAACTGCCAGCAGAGATCCGTCGCAAGAACTTCGGCAACACCTATAAGAGACTCCATCGCGATCGGCCGTCTCTCACGCTAGTTCCAGGGAACAACGCATTTCCGATCCACCCAACTCTGCATAGAAGCCTATCCGCACGGGAAGCTGCGCGTCTTCAAACCTTTCCTGACAGCTATGAGTTCGTTGGAAACCGGGCGGAGCAGTGTCGGCTTGTGGGCAATGCCGTCCCGGTCGCGCTTGCGCGCTCCATTGGCGAATCCATCAATGATTACCTGATGGCCGCTGACAAACCCCACGAGACTTCAAATATGCCTTTGAACCCTTGGGTCAAATCAAATGTGGGCCAGAGCGAAGACATGCATGTCATTCCGAAGCATACAGGCTTAAGCGCGGTCAGCTTGTTCACGGGCATTGGCGGTCTCACCCTCGGATTTAAGAATGCTGGTGTAGAAATACTCTCGTCCTATGACATGAAGAGCAGCGTATCGCGAAATTTCAAGACGAATTTTCCGTCCGTTAGTCACTATCAAGCTGATATTGCAAAACTGACACCCACGGAGATCGAAGGCCATTGCTCTGGTCGGGATATAGACATTGTCTTCGGCGGCCCTCCCTGCCAAGGATTTTCGATCTTCGGCCGCAGGAGATTTGTGAATACACGTGAGCACAAACCTGACCAGGACGAGAGAAACGAGCTTTCTTTGAAATTTATAGAGTTGGCGATTGGGTTGGCACCAAGAGCCATTCTTATGGAGAATGTGAAGGGATTTGTATCAACACCGCGCAAGGATTCCACCTATTTGGCGGAAGTGGAAAAGCGACTGCAAAGAGCGGGCTACGCATTTCAAAGTCGAGTGGTCAACTGTGCGTCATATGGGGTGCCGCAGAATCGAGAGCGCTTCGTATTGGTAGCATGGAAGATTGGGTCCACGTTCGTCTGGCCAGAGGCCAAGCACTTCGTTGAGCCTAAATCCTGGCAACGGCGGTTTGTCACCGTGGGTGACGTAATTTCCGACCTGGAAGACCCTTCCACTCACGGCGAAGAATTCAGTCACGTACCCATGAACCATAAGGAATTGGTCGTCGAGCGGTACAAGCTCATTCCAGAAGGTGGGCGCCTGCCCGAGGGAACGCTGCCGGAACATCTGCGAAAGGGCTATCGTTCGGATTCGGTAAAGAACTATAGCCACGTCTACAAGAGATTGTCGCGTTCGATGCCCGCCACGACGATGGTTCCTGGCCACAATGCGTTTCCGATCCATCCTGTACTAAATCGCACCCTCACCGTCAGGGAGGCGGCTCGTATCCAGACTTTTCCCGATTGGATGCGCTTCGAAGGCACCCGGCAGCAACAGTGTCTCCTTGTAGGCAACGCGGTCCCACCGCTTCTTGCGGAGATTTTCGCGACACAGATCGTGAAGATGCTAAACGGGAATTTCAGCAGCGACGGCTACAAGCGAGACGTTTACGATCTTGCGACCGCTGCCGAATGAATACGCATGACATACTCGCCTTCGCGATAGCTCAGGAAGCGATTCGTCGCGTCGCCACGTCTTCATCGCCATGGAACGGATTGTTCTCGGCGACCAGCTACATCACTTCTTCGCGGACATGGCCGGTTCCGGACTTCGTGATCGTCGATCCGACCAATGCCCTCACGATAGGAGCTGAGTTCAAGCCGCCGCAGCAGTCCAAGCGGGAGTATCTGACCGGGTTAGGCCAGGCCGTCGCGTACACCCGGGACTTCCACTACGGCATGCTGATAGTCCCCACAATTGCAGACGATGGCTATCCCATCGCCAGCCACGTGGCGAGCGTCCTGGCAGAGCCGCCCTTCGCCAACGCGCCAGTCGGCCTGTTGACCTACGATCCAGCGACTCTCTCTCCGATGTCACCCGGATTTCTCGAGTCTCGATTCTTCGTGCCACGGACTGGCGCGCCGACTTCGCCTGCGGCCCTGGATAAGAGCTTTTTTGCGAAATGGCGCGAAATGGGTCCAGAAGAAATGTTCTTGCTGCTTTCCTACAGCTACGACGAGATGCGCGTCAGCATTTCGGCGGCAGGCACCATTCGGGATCGCGCCTTCAATATGCTCTGGAATGCCATTCAAGCGGGCACGGTGCATCACTGGGCGGGGGGAACTCGAAACTATCAGAATTCTGCCTCCAACAAGGTGGCGGTTTCCAAGAACTACCGAAACTTCTTGTTTCATATCGGATGGACCGAGGCCGATGGGCGTCTGACGAGGGAGGGTCTGGAGGCACTTCACGTCGGAACCCTTTACGCATCAGGATCGCAGCCGTTCGTGGATTCGATCGCCAGCGCAGTCCTTTTGGCTGGAAAGCATTTGATCCTGTTCAATGCGATTCTGAGTTTTCAGGACACTATCGGGACAGTGCCTAGTGAGCCAGACTGGCTAACCCAGCTGGAAGATTATCTGGAGATGAAAGGGCTGCTCAAGAGAAACCCGGCCAGGCATGCCGCCGCCGTGGCCCTTTCGTCGCGGGCTTTCCTGAAGGCAGAGAAGCAACTGTGGAAAAA
This sequence comes from Mesorhizobium sp. M0633, assembly GCF_040320645.1. Lineage (NCBI taxonomy): Bacteria > Pseudomonadati > Pseudomonadota > Alphaproteobacteria > Hyphomicrobiales > Phyllobacteriaceae > Mesorhizobium > Mesorhizobium sp. M0633. The sequence continues at coordinate 34,053 of NZ_JAMYQC010000041.1, read as the reverse complement.
CCTGGGTCTAATCATACCCAGGGGCAGCCGAGTGTTTCATCCGGGTCGGGGTTTTATCTTCGATTGGTCACGTATTACGACTTTGATTCAGAACGCAAGATAGAGCTCCTTCCGGTTTTCGGACGTTGCCCGCTGCTTCCTTCGTTGGACAACCCCAATATCCACCGCGCCCCTCGCGAGACACTCAATGGGCTTCTAGACGCGAAAGATTATTGCGCGAAAGCCAAAAACGGTCGGAATCCTCGCATTTCGGCAATGCCCGCCCTTTCTTCATATGGACTGCTCGTCGGGGTGTCGCGGTCCCGGTTTCCCGTTCCGGGCGCTATGCTGAACCTCCTACGACGCACCTGTTGAACCGAGCTCGCCGGCCGCGAATTTGCTCCGCCTCCCGTCCGACTTCTGTTCCCGTTCCGGACGTCCATGAGGCTTCGTTTTATACGCTGCTCTCTTGCATGGATGGGCAAATGTCGACATGAAAAAGGCGGCCCGAAGTCCGCCCTTTCCCTCGCACGGTCATCGCCTCCCGGCTGTACCGTAGGTCAATGGTGCCGTAGGCTTTCGCATGGCACAAGGCCCTTTCCCTTGCTCCGTATCCCGGGGGAGCCAAGCCCGACAGGGCGCGGCGGGGAAGAGCCCCATAAGCCTACGCCTACGCAGCCATCGTTCGAGATTCGAAGCATCCACTTTCGGCTTCCGCTTCGCCTTCGGCGGCTCCGCCTGCCATTCGCGATAAAGCCGCAACGCTGTCCGCAGATCGGAGCGCGTCCCGGTCGCGAGCGCCGCGAAAGCATCGACGGCATCAAGCGCCGCAAGCTCGGCCGCAGCGTCGGCGAAGGTCCGCCCGCCGAGCAGACGCCTCGCACGATTCACCCGAGACCTACAGTTTCGAACAGCAGCCTTGGAGAAGCCCCGCGACCGCCGTAGCAACTCACCGAAACGTCCTTGAATTTCAGGAATGGAGTCCCCGGCTTCGCGGGTTAGGATGATCCTCCCGATGGCCTCCGCGAGCGGCGCGGGGACCGCGTTCGCTATCATCTGGTCAACATCCCTCACAGCCGCAGCCGACCAATCCCAAGATGCCGGAAAACCCTGGAGCCTGGACACTTGTCCTTGCGTCAGGATCGCAGCAGCGGACGGATGTACCGCGTCGGCTGGGTGGGGGTGTTCCAGATGTGACTGCCGAGGCCGCTCCCGCGTTGTGCGGACGACCGCTGGCGCGGGCTCGTCCAGCGCCTGACCCCGCGCCCATCGTGGTATGGCCGCGTGAAGAAAGCCCCGGCCGCAACAAGCGCCGCATCGGCCGGGTGCGGCTGATAGCTCTCCGGCATTGGGCGCCGTGACGACCCCGCATAGTCGGCGCGGGTTCCGAGGTGCTCCACACCCCTCGCTTTCCCGGCATCCTTGGGTGGGCATAGAAAGCCTCGCCAAGGGCGCCGGGCGAGGCTACTGTAGCACCGCAGACCATCATCGACGGCAGCGTTCATGCAGGCCTGGACCTATCGCTTGGCGATCTTCGCGAGTGGCACATACTCCGCGCTTGGTGCAAAAACTGCTCGCATCATGCGCAGGTAAAGCCTGCTGGTCTAATCCGGCGCTACGGGAACGACGCGCTATTCAGCTCGGTCGAAAGGGCGCTTTTTTGCACGAGTTGGGACCGAGGCGGTCCAGTGAGACTGGAAATCCACAGGCCCCAAGGAATTGACGCTCGGGTGTCCTAAAGGCATCCCCTCATGTAAAATGATATTTCCCACATCGTCGACTTGTACACCCGCTAGCACTAGCCTCGCGTGGGCGGCGGCAATCGCCGCTTGGCTGAATTGATCCCTGTGCCTCAGCACGATGCCCTCGGCAGTGAGTTCCGGCATCCATAGTCCATAACCTCCGCAAAACCTTCGGTTTGCTTGGGGCGCAGTATTCGAGCGCGGCAATCTCGCCTTCCCTCTCAATCTTCGGGCGCATGCGATTCATGCGGCTCACTTTCCGTCCGTTGAGCCGACGCAGTTCCTCAACGGCGTGCACCATTGCCCAGCAATCGTGCTCAACTGTACCTGGGACGTGCGTTGCAGGTATCGTAGCCAGCCGACGGAGCGCCGCTTTCTCGACGATCTCTGACTTCCCACGGGCATTGATCGCTATCTGTCGCAGCGCGTCCGCATCGGTACTGCTCCGCAATTCGGGCGAGCGCCTTGGCTTCTTCTTCAGTCATCCCGACACCCAATCGCCCACCAAACGTATGTGATAACTACAGCCGCCGACATGGCCCCCGCAAGGAAGAGCTTGCTTCGGTTTCACCACGAGCGGCACCTTCGCAAGCGCACCGGCTATGCTGAGGTAAGAAGCTTCGTGCACTCATCGATCACATACTCAGGGACGCTTTCAAACTTGTGCGGATTCAACTGCATCACATACTCGTTCTCGATGTGGTAAGATTCGTTGATGAACTTCGTGATGATATCATCGTCATGCTCTCTAACAATGCGGAAGAGCTGAATCTTCTCATACCCAACGTCAGTCCTAAGAAATTTCGCTTTCATCGCCGCGATATTGTTAAGTTGTTTAACAAGATCATCGTAATCAAATTCCGCAATGTACACACGGATACTTGCTTGTGCCTCTTCCTTTTCTTCTGCACTCATGTCACGGTTCTCGGTGACAATTTTTACTGTCGGAGTAGCCCTCTTCTTAAAGAGGCTTGCCAATAGATTATACTCCAGACCCACATCGTCCGAAATCTCGTAATGGCGGCGTAAATAGATGGCCTTCACGATCGGGTCAGCGAGCTTAGCAATATTCTCTCTGCATATCTTGGTGAAAGTCTGGATGTCACCCCGTTGAATGGGCACCTCGTTCACCTTCCCATCCCTAGAAGAAAGGAATGCTGCCGACGGGCTTGACCCCTTAAAGACATCGATGGTGCTCTTAATCACATCAATGGCAGGCTCGATATCGTGCGTCAGCATGATAGTTGTGCGACCCCTAAGGCTACCCTTGCCTTGAAAAAGCTCGTGAAGTATCGCGAATTTCTTGTTCTTATCAAAAGAGGATATCGGATCGTCCAAAACAACGATATCCGGATTTTCGCTCAGAACTTGGTACATGAAGAGAACCAAGGCGAAAGCATTCTTCTCACCATAGCTGAGATGTTTGGCCGCAGACTCAACGTGCTCGTTCAGGTCATTGTGAATGAGTTTCATCTTGTATGAATCCGGCTCCGGGATGATCGCCACCGAGTACTTGTAGCCCGCCGATTTTAGGAAGCTATTGATGCTCGTTTGATTCTCCTTGATCGCCTTCTCAATTCGCGCCTTGTGCTTGTTGACGCTGCCCTTCAGGACTCCGACCTTCTCGATAAGCTCCTCGAGCTGGGCGTTGATCGGGTCCGTTACCTTTCGCGTTTCCACGGAATCGAGCTTGTCCATCATCGCAAGATCGATTTTCAGTTGTCCAATTTTCTCGCCAATTTCACCAACGTCCCGCAAAGTGAAGAAGGAGATTGTGCGAAGACCTTCTAGCTTTTCGATAAGAGCATCGGTGTCAGTCTTAAGGCCGCTTAGAAAGCCCTGCTCTTGAGCCGTCAGCTCGATCTTCGCCGTGGTTACTTTTTCCAGGTTCTCCCGACACTTGTCACTGAAGTACTTCCCCAACCTCCCTATGATTGCTTTCAGAACGTTAAGGTGACCAATGGCGGTTGCATCATACTCTTTCGCTACAGCGAGTGCGGTTTCCTTCTGCGGCCCTTCCGGCAACCCCGTTGAACAGTAGGGGCAGGTATCGCCGAGCTTAAGGAATTCATTCCCTTTGATCTGCCATGAAATCCACTTTGAAGGCTCCGGGCTCTTAATAAACGTCTCGAACGACTTTAGTGAGTCTGGCACGTTTTCAATCTTATTGCCTGTCCCAAAGGCTCTGTGAATCTTGCTGTTTTTTGGAATGGCGCCCGTTTTGGAGTTTCCGAAAGCCTCGCGCAGCTCCTTTAGGTCCTTGGTGGTTTGCTCAATCTCAACGCTGTCTGCGAAAGCTTTTCTAATGCCCGTAAAAAGATCTTCTATTTCCGCCATTGTGGTAACATACTCTGGCGTTTTAACAAATATATTGAAACTATTCTTAACAACCTCGTCTTGCTGAAAAGCGAACTGGTTCACATACTCTTCATCAAACACGAGCGCTGATTTTACGTCGTCGATGCCATCAACTTGCGGTTTTTTCGAACCAGCCTTGCCTCGATTTTTGAACGGAATAAGGGCATCAAGTGTGCCATCGCCGCGAGCCTGGCTTACGATCGCTCTGGCTATTGTGCTCTTGCCTATGCCGTTCGGTCCATACTTGATGTTGAGGCTGCCTTTTTCGATACGGATGGCCGCGAGGTCGATGCTGTTGCAGTTTCGGATAGATATTTCGTATGCAGCCATGGTGCCCCCCAAAGTTTCGGGCCCAGTCATAGGCGAGGTGTTCTGAGGCTGTAAAGGCGAAACCTACTTTTGCAACATTGCGCGAAGAAAGTTCTGCAACACTCCAAGGTCCGCTTCTGGCCATGGATTCGGTCGAGCGAGAAAGAGCTTCCGCTTGGGGTCGAAAGCGTAGCGGGTTTCCCAGTACAAGGAGCTATGACTTCGAGGCCGTCATTCGTCGCTCGATTTCCGGACAGCCGGGGACGCGGTTGCGATTTTTTCATTGCTTCTCTCGATTCCATCTCCTGATACCACAGCGGCGTTTGACTGCTGGCCTTTTTGGGGAACGCCATCGCCTTGGCCGAGAGACAGCACACGGCCAAGAGGCAGCACTTGGCGGAAGGCCTTGAAGGGCACGGGCCTATGCTTGGCCCATTCCTTATCAACAGCCTCGAATACGGCCATCGTCCACACTTCCATCGCCTCCCGCTTTAACTCGATCCGTTGGCTCGGTTGTAGGCCAGCCGTGTGACGTCCGCCCTCTGAATTCGACCTCCCCCGGCGTTCCGGATGAGTGGTCCAGCACGGCGGAGGCCGCGTCTGCGCGCACTTTCAGGTCCGTCAGGATCGTCGTGAGGCTGCGCCGAAGGCCGTGCGGGGAGAAATGCGGGATGCCTTCCAGCAGATCGACGGACTCCCGTTTCTTCCCGACCGTATCCTTTCCCCGAAGTCTCCGGATCATTAGGTTCACGGTCGTGTCATGGATGTGGAGCTCTTCGGTTTCCTCGCTACCCGGCCGACGGACCTTCTTCGACGGGAAGGCCGTTTTTGAATCCCTGTCGATCCCGATCCGCGCCCGTTCCAGCAGGAGCACCACGCGCGGGGGCAGCGGCAGCGCGTGATACCGTTTCGACTTCATGTCCTCCGCCGCGAACGCGGCGATCTTCCAGCCTCGCGCGTCCTTGTCGCCTACCACGCGGGAGGCCAGCAGGGACATGCTGGCGGTGGTCCGCTGGGCCGTCAGGACGATCCACCACAGGGCAGCTAGCGCCGTCTCGGTTGCCGGCTTGCTTGCAACCTGTCCGGTCCGTCCCGATGCTTCTCCGCGATGTAGAGAACGCGGGCAATCTGTTCGAGGTCAAGATACCTACCACGCGTCGGCGCAGGGGCAGTCTTCCCCGGGTTGGGTCGGAACGGCTCGTACGAGGCCGCGAACCGCGGCGACATTCCAACCATCCGCATCGGCCGCAAGATTGTCGTGCCCGTCGCGCCAATCGCTAACAAACTCGGGCTGCAGTTGACGTTACGGCGGGGGTGTAGCTGAACTCCGCCCACATGCCGTATTTCCATGCTTCGTCGGTTGCGACGCCGAAGACAATCCCGCCGCGATGGGTGATCCAGGCGAACCCGTGCACTAGCGCAAAAATCCACGGCGGTGGTTACGGCGGCGCCCAGGCCCAACCGGGCCGAGCCTGTAACCGCGGCCGCCGAGGCGCCGCAAAGGTGCCGGCCAGCATCTTGCGCTCGAGCCCGGTGTCGAAGACGACGGCCCGCTCCGATAGAGCCCGGCCAGGCAGGCGAGGAGCAACCGCCGGGGAGAACAGCAGTTGCGCGGCGGCGATTGGTGCGGGTCGGTCCTGCACTGCCATGATGACGGCCCGCCGAAGCGAGCATCGCGAGCAATCGGACGGCAGGCACAGCATTCAAATCCTCGAAGGCGTCCGTCGAGATCCGACAAGAGACCTATGGCGCGGCGCCAGCACTGGCGCTGTACGACTGACGAAAGCGGCTCTCAATCCGAGGCGATGCCGTTCTTGATCCGTGTGAGGCGGCTTTCGCCTTCCTCCGGGCCGAAGCAGCTTTCGAAATCATTGCATTCCCGGCAACTGGGCGCGCTGCACAGCGAAAAACCTTCGGCCTCGCAGAGCTTGCGGTAAAAGTATTTCTTCCATTTCATGTTTTGGGTGTTGCCGGCCGCCAGCGTCGGAAAATGCGAGGCGAGCAGGCGGCCGAGCTCGGTCCGATTAAAAAGGCCAAGCTCCTGCCAGAGGTGGTCATTGCGCATGGCACGCCGGGCGATGATCCTGGCGAAGCGGGCGCTCGTCGGGTCGTCAGGTCGGGCATGCGCCAGCAGCAGTCCGTGCAGAAGTTCTTCCTCCAGATCCGGCTCGGGCTCGCTCACCTCTTTCAAGGCAAACGCGTTGATAGGAATAGCAGGGAAACAGCGGGCCAGGACATCGCGCAGCTCGGCGCGCGAAAGTCCGGTTGCCTCCGTCGCGGTCGCCTCGCCGGCCTCGATCTCCTCGAGCGCACGTGAAAGCACACAGGCAAGCACATGCTGGTCGAACCTCCTCTCCAGCTCGATCTGGGGCCATTGGCCGGTGCTGAGCCGGGCATAATATTGGGCAAATATGGTGCGTTCTCCTGGTTTGTCCTATCAAATCATGCAGAGATCCGGCCTGCCGCAACATGGGTCGGGCAGTTCTTCGGGTATACGCAGTCGCGGATCGCCTCGCGGTCGAGTAGTTCGGCAATTTTCGTCTGGTCCATCGGATCTGTCGCAAATTCTGTGACTGGAAGAGGCGTTTCGCGAGCCCCCGCCCTGCCGTTTGCGCGTTTGCGCCTCATGGGGAGCACCTCCGCTCCGGAGATGCCCCCCGCGGAGTGGACGTGGACCGTGCTGGGACAGAGGTCGCGTGCCGTCCTTTCCAATGCGGCCACATGGTCGACCCCGTTCAAGTCCGCCAGACTCTCGGTTGAATGACGTCCGATTCAAAGCGTCAGCGGGTGAGTTCCAGCGCACGTTCAGGACAGGATCGCGCGCCTCGCGATGCAGACAGCTCCTCCCCTTTCGCAACTTCAATGTCACCGGGCAGGATGTAGCCCTCGTCATCAAGCTTGAAGATGTCCGGCGCTTGCGCCGCGCATCGCGCGTGACCCTGGCATTTGGCATTTTGGACGATGATGCGCATGGCGCTGCCTCCATTGTCTGTGCCCCGGCTCGGGGCAGGCCTAGGACCAGTCCAGGATCAAATTTTCGATCCCGAATACATGGCCGCCAGAGGTTATGGGTGCCGTACCCTGCTTGATCCTGAAAGCCGGGATGCGCGCCAGCCACTCCTCCAGGCCAACGACAATCTCCCGCCGGGCAAGGTGTGAGCCAAGGCAACGGTGGGGACCATAGCCAAACGCTGCGTGGCGGTTGTCCTCCCGCTCCAAATCGATCGTGTTGGGGCATTCGAATTCCGCCGGGTCACGATTGGCAATCATCGTGGCGCAGGAAACATAGTCCCCCTTCCGGATCGGCGCGCCTTCGAAGTCGATATCTTTCGTAGCCACGCGGATCAACTGAATGGGCGGATAGGCCCGCAGCAATTCTTCGGTTGCGAGCGGGATGCGGTCCGGTTCGCTCCGCAGCAATTGTTGATCTTTGAGGTTGCGCGCGAGGTACGCCAAGTCAAAGCCTATAGCTGCTGCGACCGTGTCGAGCCCAGCGACGAAGACAAGCACGCCGATGCCGCGGACTTGGGTGTCCGTCAGCCGGCGGCCCTCGACCTGTGCCTGCACGATAAAGGTCATGAAATCGTCAACCGCCTCCTGGCGGCGCATGGCTGCAAGTTCGCCGATGAATGCCACGATCGTCCGGGCAGCCACAGGTCGTTCCTTATCGTCGCCGTGGAGCAGATCTTTCCCCCAGCCGACGAATGTATCGAGTCGGTCATCGGGCAACCCCAGAAAGCGAAGAAAGGTGCTCACCGCGAAAGGAAAGGCAAAATCCTTCATCGCGTCGCAGCTTGTGCCCGACGCGACAATTCTATCGATCAGCATGATCGCTTGTTCGCGGACAGCCGGCTCCAAAGCCATCACCCGCTTTGGCGAAAGCAGCGGACTGAGCAGTGAGCGAAAGACGCCATGGGCCGGTGGATCGAGCTCAAGCGGGATCGTCGGCCAGTTTTCACCCAGTATGGAGGAGAAGATGCTGCGATGGCTGGAAAAAGTCTCTGCGTCCTGCAGCACCTTCCGCTGGTCCGCGGCACGGGTGATGACCCAGGTACCCCGGCCATCTTGCGTGTTGTAGCGGGAGTAAAAGATCGGAGGCCCGTCATGTACGCAAGCGACAGCTGCGTGTGGATCCCCGTTGGGTGTTGGTGGCATCCCTGGCGATGTAAACAGGCTGAAGTCCCTCACCATTTCGGGCGGGACATGATCTGGAACGGGCTTGGTCGCCATTTTGTTTTCTCTACATTGGCGTTCATGGCTCGATTGAGATTGCACCGCTGTTCATAAAGTCGATTTCCAGCATGGGCACGTCTCTTGTCGGGCGCCTTCTAGATTCTGTCGCCTGATACAGCCCACCTGCACCAGCGCGGATGAGATCGGTTGCGAAGTCGATCAGAAGGGGCATCTCCGCCGCGCTGCGGTCATGAAGCAAAGCCGCCGCTTATCCCCGTTAGGGTTGAGAGGCTGGTCAATCACATCTGAGCACCGTGACGCACTGCTGATGCCCTGCTGATCAAATTGTCGGAGCAAGTCGCGTGCCGGATAGGCGTACCCATGGCGCTGCACGAAGCAATGCCAGCCTGCACTGGGCCCGCCGCTGATGATCACCTGTCCATCATTCTTAGGACAACGTCCGACAACCGACATCCGTGGTCGGTTTTGTCGTGTCCGCGACATCGGGCTGTTCGGCTTGGCTGCTGCTGCACAGCCTTCCGGTCGACGAGCGAGGAGATCGCTCGCACGGCCCGGATTGAGCAACGACGCGATCCAGCGCAAGGATCGGGTGCGGTCCGACAAGACCCGTCGGCGCTTGCGCGCGATGATCGGAAATATCAACAAGGTCGAGCCGCGCTTCGGTTCGGTCCTGGAGGCGTATGGGTTTTATCGCTCGCAGGCGCTGCAAGGATTTTCGGTCAGACGGCGATGCACTCGTGCGCAGCAGTCCGGCCGGCGACGAGCTTGACTGTATCGATGCGGTCAATTCCGGCGTGCACCCTGACCGTCCGTATGCGTTACGACCTCGCAGCCGCTGTCGCAACGTGGTGCCGAGTCCTATGGCGGCCGGTTCAATCCGAGGGGCCTGTCGGCACTCTACACATCCCTGTAGGTCGGACCGGGAACACGTGGCAGACTCTCGGCCAGAAACCGCCAGTCGCTGCGCTCGCGTTCGCCTTCCTTGCGCGTGCCGAAGAACTGGACGATCATCTTGCCGTCGGCGCCATAGGCTTCAACGGACGTGACGTGACCGTCCCTCGTCGGCTTGCGCACGGCCCAGACCTCGCGGATGTGATGAGTCCTAAGATGGAGATGGAAGTTCTCGTCGAGCACATTGATCCGCGGCCCGATCTGCTTGACCGACTTGATCGGGCCGGAATGGATCTGGATGCAACCACGATTGCCGACAAAGCACATGATCGGCATCTCGTCTTCGGCCGCCTGTTGGAACAGGGCGCCAACGGCATCATTGTCGAGCAGCCAGGCGTAATCCTCGTCGGCCATACGCATCGCCTGGCAGCGGCTGAGCTTCAGGGTCTTCAACATATGGTAGAACTGATGCACGTCGCTCAGCCGGCTCCAGTGCTCGCGTAGGTCGTCGACCGTGGCGGCTTGGTCTGGACTCACTGCATTATCGAGCGCCCCGCTCGCCTCGACCGATATGATCGGCTCCTGGTCGGAGGATACAAGCTTTGCCGCCAGATTCTGATAGGCGTGCAGGTTCGAGGCGGGCCTGAGATGTACTTTGTGCATCGCCTCGCCGGTGGCATCAAAGAATTGCAGGCTGCGGCGGATCTCGGCTCCCTCGCGCTTCTCGACGGCGAAGCCATACGCCCACGCTTTCGGGAAGATGCGCAGGTCGATCTCGTCGCCGAGCACCATGGCATGCGGGTTGCCGGTGACCACTTTGTCGTAGACGCCGATCTTTTGGTGCACGGCACTTTGGTTGCGGGTGACCGCCATCACCTCGCCGACCGCTTCGAGGCCGGTCAGCAGATCATCGACGCGCGGCTCGATGCGCACCGCGCCGTGACCACAATGCGCCGCGACCAATTCGGCTTCCGAAATGCCCAATCGAGCGGCGAGATCATGCTCCCGGATTTTCGGATTGTCTTCGCACGCCCGCCGGATTTCGTCCGGCGACGGTTTCTCGCGCTGGTCCATGTCTTACCCCTGCTTCCACCTACGTGTGAGGATCAGCTGCCCTGCCGGTGAATCTTCAGCCGATAGGGCGCGCCGTAATGCTCGACCCTGATCTGCTGCTGGCCCGTGAACAAAGTGTCGCTGGACAGCGTGCGCACGTCGTCGCACCCGCCCGAAAACCGGGGGTGCTATCGGAGCGGCGAGACCCGAGTGACACGAGCAGGCACATGCCGATGGAATCTCATCGAGCCGGTCGGTGGCCACCGGGCGGTGGTGAGCGATTGTGGGTGTTGTCGCAATCGGCCAATCGGTCATTCGGATGCCACGGGCGGCGCTGCTTCGCCAAACAAAGCGTGTCTGACCCAGTCCTGACATGTTGCTCCCTTGCTTCGCCGCATCGATCGCGAGGGCACCCACGACACGATTGTGGATCGGCAGTCTCTTGCCGCCTCGCCAGTGGAGCTTCAAAAACCGTGCCAATTGCGCCGAAGCAAGCTCAGAAGGAGTCTTCTGTAATGGTCATTGGTTTAATGTGAGTTCAGCCAACAACTCAGGCCCAACATCCCGCGTGGCGGACCCGACAAACCCGACAGTACGTGTCGGTTGGCCGACACCTTCGCAGCAATGGACTCACAAGAACCACCGCAGGGTCAGAGATGCCGCGCTGTGTTGAAACGGTTTTCGCTTTGGCACGGTGCATGCAGCGTGATGCGCAAGCAGGTCCCGGACTGAGGAGAATGGAGCCATGATTACGCTCACCGACAACGCTGTTGCCGCCATCAAGACTGCTCTTTCCCGCGCCAGCGAGCCGGCGGAAGGCTTTCGCATCATGGTCCAGGCCGGCGGCTGCGCCGGCTTCAAATACTTAATGGGCCTGGAGAGCGTGTCGCGCGAGGGCGACGCGATCACCGAGACAGATGGGATCAAGCTGTTCGTGGACGCGGGCTCCCAACCGCATGTCGCCGGCATGACCGTCGACTTCCTCACCGGGCTCGAATCTTCCGGCTTTGTCTTCGATAACCCCAACGCGCGCGAGAAGTGCGGCTGCGGCAAGTCCTTCAGTTGATCGCCCGAAGCGCCTGTGCGGGTCCATGAAGCGATTGCCGCCGACGGACTCATATGCGGCAGAGGAGGCTTATATGGCCGGCACAACAGATGTCCCTGTCCTCAAGAACAAGGCAAGGTCGAAGCCGATCTTGGGACCGGCAATCGCTTCAGGTAGGACGCAAAGAACGTCGCCTCCCGAAACAGTTCGGTTCCTGGTGGCACCCAAGCTGCTGGCCGCCAAATCGCGCCGCTGCGCCAAATTCGGCTTATCGATAACGTTGTCGTGTTCGGGCGTCCTTACCTGCGGGCTGACGGCGGCGACTGCGGACTTGTCCATGTCGACGCCGATCCGGTCTACGTCAAACTCTCGGGCGTCTGCGCCGGCTGCCAGTTCGGCCCCATCATCATCAACGGCATACGCCAGAGGCTCAATGAGGCGGTCGCGCGCTCGCGTCATTCCGGTCAACTGAGGATCGCACATGAAACCTGTCTACCTCGACAACAACGCAACCACACGGGTCGATCCTGAGGTCGTGCAAGCGATGTTGCCGTTCTTTAGGGATCAATTCGGCAACCCTTCGTCGGCGCACGCTCTTGGCGCCTCAGTCAGTGCGGCGGTGAGAAAGGCGCGGAGGCAGTTGCAAGCTCTGATCGGCGCGGAGTTCGACGATGAGATCACCTTCACCTCGGGTGGGACAGAAAGCGACAATGCAGCGCTTCTTTCGGCGCTCGAGGCGGCGCCCAACCGAACCGAGATCGTGACGTCCGCGGTCGAGCATCCCGCCGTGCTGACGCTCTGCGCGCATCTTGAGAAGACCCGCCGCGTCAAGGTGCACAGGATCCCGGTGGATTGCCGTGGCCGGCTCGACCTCGACGCCTATATGGCCGCCCTCACCCCACAGGTGGCAATCGTCTCGATAATGTGGGCGAACAATGAGACTGGTGTGATCTTCCCCGTGGTCAGGCTTGCCGAGTTGGCCAAGGAAGTGGGCGCCCTTTTCCATACCGATGCTGTGCAGGCGGTCGGCAAGCTTCCGATGGACCTGAAGTCGGCCGCAATCGACATGCTGTCGCTCTCCGGCCACAAGCTGCACGGGCCGAAAGGGATCGGCGCGCTTTTCGTAAAACGTGGCGTCAATTTCCACTCGATGATCAAGGGGGGCCACCAAGAACACAACCGGCGTGCTGGCACCGAGAATACGCCCGGCATAGTCGGGCTCGGCATGGCGGCCGAACTCGCCTTGAAATTCATGGACGACGAGACCACACGGGTAAAGTCGCTCCGCGACCGTTTAGAGGACGGAATTCTCCAGCGCATCCCAAGCACCTGTGTCACTGGTGATCCCCTGGAACGGTTGCCCAACACCGCAAACATCTCCTTCGAACATGTCGAAAGTGATGGAATTCCACTTCTCCTCAGCCGCGTGGGCATCGCGTGTTCCTCCGGCTCCGCCTGCACCTCCGGCTCGCTGGAACCGAGCCATGTCCTGAGCGCGATGAAAACGCCACACGCGGCAGTCCGCTTCTCCTTGGCGCGGGACAACGGCGAAGCGGACGTCGACCGGGTGCTCGAGGTCATGCCGGCAATCGTGGAGAAGCTGCGTGGCTTTCCCAGTTCTGGGCCGGGTAAGCGAAGCTCCGAAGACGTTCAATCCGGTCTATGCCTGAGCGGCAGCAGAACAGGCTACCGTCCATGACCCGTCATGTCTTTCTCAACGATACGACCTTGCGCGATGGCGAGCAGGCGCCCGGCGTCGTCTTTACCACGACGGAAAAGCTGGAGATCGCCGAGTCTCTTGCGGCGGCCGGCGTCACAGAGATCGAGATCGGCACGCCGGTCATGGGCGCCGACGAGATCGAAACAATTCGCGCCGTGGTCGCGCGGTGTCTCCCGGTTCGGCTCATGGCCTGGTGCCGGATGACGTCGCTGGATCTCGATGCAGCGATCGAGAGCGGCGTCCACGCCGTCAATCTATCGCTGCCTGCGTCGGACATCCAACTTGCCGCCAAGCTCGGCCTCGATAAGGCGGGAGCGCTCCAGGTCATCGAACATATGGTCAGGCGCGCAGCCGCCGCCGGCTTCTTCGTCGCGGTGGGCTGCGAGGATGCCTCGCGGGCCAATCGGGATTATCTCGCCCGCGTCATCGAGACGGCTGCACGCGCCGGCGCAAGCCGCGTCAGGCTAGCCGACACAGTCGGCGTTCTCGACCCGTTTTCGACCTTCGAACTTGTCGCCCAGCTCGTGCCGCAGTCTCCAATCGACCTTGAATTTCATGCGCACAACGATCTCGGACTTGCTGCCGCCAACACGCTGGCCGCGATCCGCGCAGGCGCGCGCCATGCGTCCGTCACCGTCCTGGGGCTCGGCGAGCGTGCGGGCAATGCCGCGCTGGAAGAGGTGGCCGCCGCGATGGCGGTCCTCGACGGCGCGGATACCGGCATCGAGCTGACCGCATTGCCCGACCTCGCCGCCCAGGTGGCTTGGGCCGCCCGCCGGCAGACCGCGGCCATTAAACCGGTCGTCGGCGCCGATGTTTTCACGCACGAATCCGGCATTCACGTCGCAGGGCTGCTGAAGGACTCGCGTACTTATCAGGGGCTCGATCCGGCTCTCGTGGGCCGCTGCCGGCGTATCGTGATCGGCAAGCATTCCGGCGCCACTGCGATTGCCCATGTGCTGAGCGAAAGCGGCCGCGATCTCGACCCGGATCTGGCAGCCGCGATGGTGGCCCGCGCCCGGCGCGAGGCGGCCGAGACCAAATCGACCGTCACTGCAACTCAACTGGTCGAGCTCTACGATGGAATGTGCAGCGAGGCATCCCTCGCGGAGCTGTGCGGGTCCAGGTCAGCCGTGCGCGAGCGCACCGACACCACAGTTTTCCGACCAGGGAGAATGCAATGAATTGTTCCGCTGACAGCCGCCCTATCGATGTCACCGACATCCTCGCACGACTGAAGCGCCTGTCGGCTGCGGAGGAGTTCTTCGCAGTCCTTGGCGTCTCCTATGATCCGAAGGTGCTGAATGTCTCGCGGCTCCATATCATGAAGCGCGTGGGCCAATACCTTGCCGAAGAAGATTTCTCCGGTCTGCCCGACCAGGTGATTGCCGCGCGGGTGCGCGCGACGCTCGAACGCGCTTACGAAGACTTCGCGATTTCCTCGCCGCTCTCGCATCGGGTCTTCAAGGTGCTCAAAGACCACGATCCGAACAAACCTGCCACGCCGGGCCGCACCTTTGTCCCGTTCGACTCCGTACTGAAGCGGTTCGGACAGGAATGACCGCGACACGGGTTGCGACGCGACAATGTCGAGAAGCCGACAAATCCGTCATCACCACGGCGCCCTCGGAAGCAACCAAGCGAAGTTCTGAGGAATAGGGGGCAGCGCAAAACAGTTGGCACGATTGATGCGCTCCAAAGAGATAACCGCCAAGCCCGCATCCGGACAGGAGCCTAGAGAAACCGCCAATGCACATCGTAATCTGCATCAAGCAGGTGCCGGACTCGGCACAGATAAGGGTCCATCCGGTGACGAACACGATCATGCGCCAGGGTGTTCCGACTATCATCAACCCTTACGACCTGTTCGCCCTCGAAGAAGCCCTCAGGCTGCGCGACGCCTATGGTGGCGAAGTCACCGTGCTCACTATGGGTCCGCCCATGGCAGAGGACGCGCTGCGCAAGGCGCTCGGTTACGGCGCCGACCGAGCGGTGCTCTTGACCGACCGCTATTTTGCCGGCTCCGACACGCTGGCGACCTCGTTCGCCCTTTCCCAGGCAATCGCGAAGGTTGGCGAGACGTTCGGCACGCCAGACCTCGTCTTCACTGGCAAGCAGACGATCGATGGCGACACCGCCCAGGTCGGGCCCGGCATCGCCAAGCGCCTCGGACTCCTGCAACTGACCTATGTCGCGAAGATCGCCTCTATTGACCTTGCTGCACGCGAGATCAAGGTCGAGCGCCGCTCCGAAGGCGGCACACAGATGCTGAAGAGCAGGCTCCCTTGCCTCATCACCATGCTGGAAGGCACAAACGAGATCCGCCGGGGCTCGATCCAGGACGCCCTGTGCGCCGCGCGCAGCCTGGTCTTGAAATGGAGTGCGGCCGACGCCGGCATTGAGGATCTCACCAAATGCGGCCTGCGCGGTTCACCGACGGTGGTCAAGCGCGTTTTCGCGCCTCCTGCGCGAGCGGAAAAGGCGGCAAAAATCGACACCGCCGAGATGGCCTTGCGCGATGTCGCTGACGAACTCATCACGGCAATCTTCACCCGCCAGCCGGCATTGGAAAATGAGCTCGCCTTCAACGGCGGCGCGTGAGAGGGCAAGGATCAGACGATGTCGAACGCGAACCGAGAAACCCCTCGCCCTGCCGCCGGCCGTGCCGGCATAAAGAAGGAGCTGCCCGCGCATTTCAAGGACTACCGGCACGTTTGGGTTTTCATCGAGCTCGAACGCGGCCAGGTCCATCCCGTATCATTCGAACTGCTCGGCGAAGGCCGCAAGTTAGCAGACAAGCTTCAGGTCCAGCTTGCGGGCGTCGTGCTTGGACCGCCGGGAGAGGCCATCGGGAACGCCGTTGCCGAAGCGTTCGCTTATGGCGCCGACCTTGTCTACATCGTCGAGGCGCCGCTGCTCGCCGACTATCGGAACGAGCCATTCACCAAGGCGATGACGGATCTGGTCGATACCCACAAACCCGAGATCCTTCTTCTCGGTGCCACCACACTCGGCAGGGATCTTGCCGGCTCCGTGGCGACGACCTTGCAGACAGGGCTCACGGCCGACTGCACCGAACTCGATGTGGATACCGACGGTTCGCTCGCCGCCACCCGTCCGACTTTCGGCGGTTCCTTGTTGTGCACGATCTACACGCTCAATTTCCGACCCCAGATGGCGACAGTGCGACCGAGGGTCATGCCCATGCCGCAGCGGGCGGATAAACCGGTCGGGCGTGTCATCCGGCACAAGCTCTCGGCAGCCGAGGACGAGATCGTTACCAAAGTCCTGGGCTTCCTGCCGGATAGTCAGTCGGCAAAGGCAAATCTTGCCTATGCCGACGTCGTGGTTGCGGGAGGCCTCGGTCTTGGCGCGGCGGAAAACCTGCAGCTTGTGAAGAATCTCGCGCGAGCAATTGGTGCCGAGCATGGCTGTTCGCGCCCGTTGGTCCAGAAGAGCTGGATGTCGGCTGATCGGCAGATCGGCCAAACTGGCAAGACCATCCGGCCGAAGCTTTACATAGCGGCCGGGATTTCCGGCGCCGTCCAGCATCGGGTTGGCGTCGAGGGGGCGGATCTCATCGTGGCCATCAACACCGACCCGAACGCGCCGATTTTCGATTTCGCTCACCTCGGGATCGTCACCGACGCGATCCGCTTCCTGCCCGCACTGACGGAAGCCTTCACCCGGCGGCTGTCGCCCCACAGTCGCGACAAGCTTGCGAGCTAAGGGATGGACATGATTGAGGAACAATTCGACGCCATTGTTATTGGGGCCGGCATGTCCGGAAACGCAGCTGCTTACACCATGGCCAGCCACGGCCTGAAGGTGCTGCAGTTGGAGCGGGGTGAATATCCGGGCTCCAAGAATGTCCAAGGTGCCATCATGTACGCGAACATGCTGGAGAAGATCATCCCGGATTTCCGGGACGATGCGCCTCTCGAGCGGCATTTGGTTGAACAGCGGCTTTGGGTGATGGACGACACATCCCATACCGGGATTCACTATCGGTCGGACGACTTCAATGAGGCGAAGCCCAACCGCTACACGATCATCCGTGCCCAGTTCGATAAATGGTTTTCGCGTAAGGTGCGCGAGGCCGGCGCGACGGTTCTGTGCGAGACGACCGTGACGGAACTCATCCGTGACGCCAAGGACAGGGTGATCGGCGTCCGCACAGACCGGGCCGGCGGAGCCATCTACGCGGACGTGGTCGTTCTCGCAGAAGGTGTCTGCGGACTGCTTGGCACGCGAGCCGGCCTGCGCGAGATGCCGAAGCCGCAAACCGTGGCGCTCGCCGTCAAGGAAATGCATTTCCTGCCCGAAGAGGTCATTGAGCAGCGGTTCGGCCTCAAAGGCGATGAAGGCTGTGTGATCGAGGCGGTGGGCACGACCTCCCGCAGCATGGCCGGGCTCGGCTTCCTCTACACCAACAAGGAGTCGATCTCACTGGGCATTGGCTGCCTCGTCTCCGATTTCGCCGCGATGGTCGAGAGCCCTTACGTCCTCCTCGACGCCTTAAAAACCCATCCTTCGATCCGGCCGCTGATTGCCGGCTCGGAAGTGAAAGAATATTCCGCGCATCTCATTCCCGAAGGCGGCTACAAGGCTATTCCGCAGCTCTTTGGCGACGGTTGGGTCGTGGTCGGCGATGCCGCGCAACTGAACAACGCCATTCACCGCGAGGGTTCGAACCTCGCCATGACCTCCGGCCGCATCGCGGCTGAGGCAATCATCGAGGTCAGGAGCCGCAACGGTCCTATGACCAAACGGAATCTCGCCCTTTACAAAGCCATGCTGGACAAGTCCTTCGTGGTCAAGGACCTAAGGAAATACAAAGACATGCCGGCCTTGCTCCACACCAATTCCTGCAATTACTTCACGACTTATCCGCGGTTGATGTCGCAAGCCGCGCAGAACTTCATGCGTGTCGACGGCACGCCGAAGATCGAGAAGGAAAAGGCGACCACGGCGGCCTTCATCAAGGCCCGCTCGCGCTGGGGGCTGGTCAGCGACGCGGTCCGCCTTGCATTGGCGTGGCGCTGAGGGGAGACGAAATGACGATCGCAGTGACGAAGTCACGTGTCGAGGACAAGCTTTACCAGAACCGCTACTTGGTGGATTCCGGCCGTCCGCATATCAAAGTGCGACCGCACGAGAGGCCAAGCGCGAACTTGCTCGCGCTGACCCACGTCTGCCCCGCGAAATGCTACGAGTTGAACGACAAAGGTCAAGTGGAGATCACCCCCGACGGCTGCATGGAGTGCGGCACCTGCCGGATTTTGTGCGAGGCCAGTGGCGAGATCGAGTGGAACTATCCACGCGGCGGCTTCGGAGTCCTCTTCAAATTCGGATGACCGAGGCACGCACCGTGTCAACAGGGTCAATCTTGGTACAGCTGAGGTCGCGACCAACGCCAAGTCTATCTTTGCTGGAATCGCCTCGCAACGAGAGAAGCTCGTGAATACTGTGCTTTCAAAATTCAGACTCAGACACAAAAGGAGGAGCACTCTGGACGACAACCCCTGAGGTGTTTCCATGGCTCACGTACCGCAAGATCGGGTCGACGAGGTAGCACCTCGGGATACCCGCCCTGAACCGCCCATCAAAAGCATGCCCCAAGCAGATATCGCGCTCAGGGGACTCTACGAGATATCGAAGGTGCTGACCGCCCCCAGCGAGCTGGAGATTACGCTCGCCAATGTCGTGAACATCCTGCCTTCGTTTCTGCAGATGCGTCACGGAGCAATCGTCGTCCTGGACGCTGAAGGAGAGCCGGAGATTGCCGCAACTGCCGGCAATACCCACGCACCTCAATCAGGCACTCGCCGCGTCATACCACAGGCCATAACAGATCAAATCGTCGCTACGGGGACGCCGCTCTTCATACCGGACGTCCGCAAGTCCCAACTATTTCAGGCTGACCTTCAAACATCTTCGAGCAGCGGCACCATCCCAATTGCCTTTATCGGTATCCCGCTAAAGGCTGATCATAAAATCCTTGGGACATTGTCGATCGACCGCGCCGGAGACGGCGCCACCGACTTTCGCGACGACGAGGACACATACTTCCTGACGATGGTCGCCAACCTTGTCGGCCGGACGATCCGTCTCCATCGCATCCTGAGTACAGATCGTCAGCGGTCTGTCCATGAGCAATGGAGACCGGAGAAATCGCCCAACGAGGGGAGGACCTACGACCCTGCCCGGCATGCGGATGTCAAAACCGACGGGATCATCGGGGAAAGCCCCGCACTCAAGCAGGTGCTCGAAACCGTCTCGGTCGTAGCAGGGACCAATTCCACCGTGCTACTGCGGGGTGAAAGCGGCACCGGCAAGGAATTCTTTGCGCAAGCCATCCATAAGCTCTCACGTCGGAGGAAGAAGTCTTTCGTCAAATTGAACTGCGCCGCACTGTCTGAAAGCGTTCTGGAGTCAGAACTGTTTGGGCATGAAAAGGGCGCTTTCACGGGTGCTATCTCCCAGCGCGCCGGTCGTTTTGAATTGGCAAATGAGGGAACTCTGCTACTTGATGAAATCGGCGAGATTTCGCCGGCCTTTCAAGCCAAGCTGTTGCGTGTCTTGCAGGAAGGCGAGTTGGAGCGAGTCGGCGGCACCAAAACGCTACAGGTCGACGTGCGCCTCATATGCGCCACCAACAAGGACCTCGAGACGGCCGTCATAAAAGGGGAGTTCAGGGCCGACCTTTATTACCGCATCAATGTGGTGCCAATTATCCTGCCTCCGCTCAGAGAGCGACCCGGCGATATTCCACGCCTTGCGAACGCCTTCCTCAATCGATTCAACAAGGAGAACGATCGCGCACTCGCCTTCGCGCCGTCGGCGCTTGACCTGATCTCGCAATGCTACTTCCCTGGTAACGTCCGCGAGCTGGAGAACTGCGTCCAAAGGACGGCCACACTTGCGCGTTCAAGGACGATCACGCCATCCGATTTCGCCTGTAAGAAGAGCCAGTGCCTTTCCTGGCTCCTCTGGAAGCGAGCCGACCGCTCGAATGGCGGCAATACCATCGACGATCTCGCACGGGTCAACGCAGTGCCGGTCGGATTGCGGCTGCCGGCCAGTCGCATCGGTGCCTCCGCAGGCAACGTATCTCCCCTTGCGGCCGGCGATCCAAACGATCCCGCTTGTCCCCCGCGTCTGACGGAACGCGACCGGCTGATCGACGCGATGGACAAGGCCGGTTGGGTTCAGGCCAGGGCGGCTCGTATCCTCGGCCTCACGCCGCGGCAAATCGGCTACGCGCTGCGCCGATATGGCATCGAGGTGAAGAAATTCTAGACGTCGTGATGACGTCAAACGTAAGCCCGGAGTAGTCTCCCTCACACCCTTCGCGCCCAAGGCTGGTAGCCTTCGCGACCCGATTTGCTTGTCCACTGTCGGAAGCCCGACAAAGGTGTGTCGGAGCAATCCGACGGAATCCGACACGAAAGCTAATTCGTGAACCAAAACCGCTCTTTGAGCTGGCATAGCTCTTGCGGTTTGAACTGCGACATTCACCCAGCAACGGAGCCGTTCGATGTCCGCACCGGCAATTTCGCTTGAGAGCCTCAGCACGACATTCGGTGACCACTTGCTTGCCACCGTGAAAGCCGGTGGCTGCGCGTCTTCGTCCTGCGGCTCGTCGATAAAGCCGGACGACACGGATCCGGCTATCTGGGAGACGATCAAGGATCACCCCTGCTTTTCAGAAGAGGCGCACCACTATTTCGCGCGCATGCACGTCGCGGTCGCGCCCGGCTGCAATATCCAGTGCAACTACTGCAATCGCAAATATGACTGCGCCAACGAAAGCCGGCCTGGGGTGGTCTCCGAAAAGCTGACGCCCGACCAGGCGCTACGCAAGGTGGTCGCGGTCGCCAACGAGGTGCCGCAGCTCTCCGTGCTCGGCATCGCCGGACCGGGCGATGCCTGTTACGACTGGAAGAAGACGAAGGCAACGTTCGAACGAGTCGCCAGGGAAATCCCAGACATCAAGTTTTGCATCTCCACGAATGGGCTCGCGCTGCCGGACCATGTCGATGAGCTTGCCGACATGAATGTCGATCACGTGACGATCACCATCAACATGGTCGACCCTGAGGTCGGTGCAAAGATCTATCCTTGGATCTTTTACGACCATCGCCGCTACGTCGGCATCGAAGCCGCCCGGATCCTGCACGAGCGGCAGATGTTGGGTCTGGAGATGCTGACCGCGCGCGGCATCCTCACCAAAATCAATTCAGTGATGATCCCCGGCGTGAACGATGAGCATCTGATCAAGGTGAATAGATGGGTCAAGGAGCGAGGCGCGTTCCTGCACAACCTCATGCCGCTGATTTCGGACCCGGCGCACGGCACGCACTACGGACTGAGCGGGCAACGCGGCCCAAACGCAATGGAGATGAAGGCTCTTCAGGATCGTGTCGAAGGCGGCGCCCAGTTGATGCGCCACTGCCGGCAGTGCCGGGCAGATGCCGTCGGCCTGCTCGGTGAGGATCGTGGCCAGGAATTCACACTCGACCGGATTCCCGGCGAGGTCACCTACGATGCCAGCAATCGCAAGGCCTATCGGGAGCTGGTCGCGGAGGAGCGCCGTGATCACGTGGCGGCTAGGAGAGAAGCGATCGGATTGGTCAAGGCAGCGAGCCCCGGCAAGTCCCTTCTCTTCGCGGTGGCGACCAAGGGCGGCGGCCGCGTCAATGAACATTTCGGCCATGCGAAGGAATTCCAGGTTTATCAAGCCTCGCCGAGAGGGATCAGCTTTGTCGGGCATCGCAAGGTGGAGCAGTATTGCCTCGGCGGCTGGGGCGGAGAAGCCGCCCTCGATGGCGTCATCGCAGCGCTTGAAGGCATAGATATCGTGCTGTGCGCCAAGATCGGAAATTGCCCCGAGGATCAGCTCGCGGACGCTGGAATCCGAGCCACCGACGCTTATGCCCATGACTATATCGAGACCGCAATCAGCGCGATTTACGCGGCCGCGTCTGGGACCCCCGCACTCGCGGCGACAGCCTGAGCGCGTCTCATCCATTCGGACCAGGAGTTAAAATGGCTTTCAAGATCATCGCATCCCAATGCACCCAATGCGGCGCCTGCGAATTCGAGTGTCCCTCCGGCGCGATCAAGTTCAAAGGCGAGAGCTATGTGATCGAGCCGCAAAAGTGCACCGAATGCGAGGGGGTCTTCGATGCGCAGCAATGTGCCTCGGTATGCCCGGTGCCGAAGACCTGCGTTCCTGCGTGACGGACATTGGGCTGCCGACATGGTCGGGGCTGCCTGCGCAGGACGCCTGGAACGCCTTGTTCACAATCTGCAGCCTCAAGGGAAATCAGGGAACGGACATGTCGCTCGGACGCGAAGAGGAGGTCGAAATCCGCAGGCCTCCACGATTCATGCAGGGAGAGCGGGTACGTGCCACTCGCCATATAAAAAATGACGGCACCTATCCTGGCAGGGAGATCGGCGAAAATCTCGTGCGGAAGGGCGACGAGGGATATGTGCGCGACATTGGCACCTTTCTCCAGCAGTTCTTCATCTATGCGGTCGAATGGATCGACCGTGGCACCGTCGTCGGCATGCGAGCGCGTGAACTGATGAGCCTCGACAAAGCCGAGGCGCCCTGCAGTGCCGATAGCAATACCAATGAAGGGACGGCCAGATGAAAGTCATGATCCGCAGGACCGATGCTGGCTTGTCGGCGTATGTCCCGAAGAAGGACCTCGAAGAGCCGATCATCAAGCTCGAGAAGGAAGAGTTGTGGGGCGGAACTGTGACGCTCAGGAACGGGTGGCGGCTCCTCCTACCCGATCTTCCACGGGATACGCGTCTGCCGATCACCGTCGAGGCAAGGAAGGTTTCCGAAGAGGACTGATGCTGCCCGTTCATAAGGTGCGTCGCGAGGAAACGAGCATGAACACGATCCTGACATCGGGCCACCTGGTCATCGTGCGGGACAGTTTTGCCGAAAAGCTGCTTGACCTGGCGAACGAAGCGCTCGCCGCCGATCAGGTGATCCCCTATCTCGGTCCGGGTCTTCTTGGGTTCAACTGTGCGGAACCGCCTGTGCCGCATACGCCGGAGGTCGTTGCCGCGGCACTCAATGCACGGGCGCCAGCCCCTTCCAGGATCCGCACCAATATGTGGTCGGTTGCGCAGTTCATCGAACAGCGCCGGCATCGCCGAACGCTTCAAGCTTGGATGACCGACATATTCGCAGCGCCGGTGGCGCCGACCCTCCTCCACGCCTGGCTCGCAAGGCTGCCGCTCTCCCTCATCGTCGACAGCTGGTACGACGGCGCGATGCGCACGGCTCTCGTAGAGACCGGCCGAACGGACGTCGTTGAGATACAAGGCGTCACGCGGGCGAACGAAATCGGTAACATTTGGACGAAAACCTACGATTTGTCCGGGAGGGAACTCGACCCCCGATCGGGGGAAAAGACGGTTCTCTATACACCTCACGGGAGTATTAGGCCTGCGCAAAACTTTCTCGTCGCAGATTCCGACTATGTCGAAGTCCTGACCGAAATCGATATCCAGACACCGATCCCAGACGTGGTGAAGGAAGGGCGCATCACCCGTGGATTTTTCTTCGTTGGCTGCCGCTTCAACGATCAGATGCTGCGCACCTACGCCAGGCAGATCATGAAGCGCTCCCGAGGTCCACATTGCGCGGTAATGGACGCGGAAACGCTGACCAGAAACGAAGCGCGTTTCCTTGCGGCAAGCGGAATCACGGTGATCGACATGCCAGTAAGTGAAGCCGCGGCTCGGCTTATAGGAACGGGCACTGCTGCAGGTGGTGGACAGGATTAACAATGGCGGGCCCCTTTGATGATTGGTCCTTCGGCTTGCCTCGAAGGCGCAAAATGCAGTCGGGAATACACCCGTGAGCAGTGATGCTATCGGCAGCGCAACGAACGCTCTAAATTCGTTGACCCATGTGGAAGCGGCGCGCTGGGGCCGGGATTTGAGTACGCTGTTGCGCATCACGCGTATGAATTTGCGGCATCCCTGGCAGGTCGCCTTCGCTATGGGCTCGACGGTCCTGGCGGCAATCCTCCAGTTGCTCATTCCCCAGCTTCTCGGCCGGGCCGTCGACCTGACCCAGACAGCCATCGGGGGCGGTGTCGCGGGGACCGCGGCAGGACAAGCGCTCTGGATCCCGGCTCTCCTGCTGCTCGCCGTCAGCGCGCTACGCGGCCTTTTCACGATGGCGC
Source organism: Mesorhizobium sp. M0633 (assembly GCF_040320645.1). Taxonomy (NCBI): domain Bacteria; kingdom Pseudomonadati; phylum Pseudomonadota; class Alphaproteobacteria; order Hyphomicrobiales; family Phyllobacteriaceae; genus Mesorhizobium; species Mesorhizobium sp. M0633. The sequence goes on along the minus strand of NZ_JAMYQC010000041.1, from coordinate 9,540 downwards.
AGAACTATTTTGCCGAAGCCGTCGGGCATCATGTCGCGTACGAACTGCGGCTCGCCTACTACGACAAGATCCAGCGTCTCAGCTTTTCCTTTCACGACCGGGTCCATTCAGGCGATCTGATCACCATCGGAATGCTCGATCTCCAAGGCGTGCGGATGTATTTTTCCACCGCGCTCGTTCGCGTGCTCCTGCTCAGCATGCTGATCGGGATCGGCGCCTACATGATGATCTCGACCGATCCCATGCTCGGCCTGATCGCGCTGAGCTTCGTGCCTTTTGTCGCCTGGCGCTCATCGGCCACACAGCTTAGGCTGCGCGCCACCTGGCTCGACCTGCATGAGCGGCTTTCGGTACTAAGCCGCGTGATGGAGGAAAATCTCGCAGGCATCCGCGTGGTCCGCGCTTTTGCGGCTCAAGCCTATGAGATGCTAAAGTTCGACGGCGCTTCCAAGAACGCGCTCGACCTCGCCCACGACCGAGTTGACATCTACGTGCCCAGCACGTCGGCGATGACCTTGTCCTTCTTTTTCGCAATGGGATTGGTGCTCTGGATCGGTGGCAGCAGGCTCGTCGCTGGCGAGATCAGCGTCGGAACGGTGGCGACCTTCCTGACCTTCATGACAATCCTGCAAATGCCAGTCCGCCAGATCGGCCTCATGGTCAATGCCTTTGCCCGCGCTTCTAGCTGCGGTTCGCGGCTTTTCGGTCTCCTCGACCAGGAGATCACAATCAGGGATGCTCTCGAGGCCAGACCGCTCGAGATAAGCGACGGCACTCTGCGCTTCCACAATGTCTCGTTTGCGTACCCCAGCGCCGAAAACTGCGCCATTCTGAAGAACCTCAGCTTTGAGGCCCGTAGAGGCGAGACGATCGCGATCGTCGGTCCGCCGGGTTCGGGCAAATCGACGATGGCTCATCTGGTCCCCCGCTTTTACGACGTGACCGGTGGCGCCATCACGCTGGACGGCCAGGACATACGTAATGTCACCCTCGCGACGCTTCGCAAGGCGGTCGCCGTCGTACAGCAGGATGCATTCCTATTCACCACCACGATCGAGAACAACATCGCTTATGGCGATCCCTGGGCGAAGAGACAGCGAATAGAACGCGCTGGCGAATTCGCCCAGCTCCACAACTACATCCTCGGGCTCCCAGCAGGCTACGAGACGGTCGTGGGCGAACGCGGCGTCTCTCTCTCTGGCGGCCAGCGCCAGCGTCTCACGATTGCTCGCACCATGATGCTGCGCCCCTCCGTCGTCGTTTTCGACGACTCAACGGCGGCGATCGATGCCGGCACCGAGCAGCGCATCCGCGCGGCGATGCGGCGCTTCGCCAAGGATCGGGTGACGATCATCATCGCGCACCGGCTGAGTGCGCTTATGCACGCCGATCAGATCCTTTTTGTCGATAACGGCGAAATCGTAGAACGCGGCACGCATCAAGAGCTTTTGGCGAAGCGGGGACGCTACAGGGCCCTTTACGATCTCCAGACGCGCCCGGGTGATGACATTATGACCCAGTATGGGGGCGCCCGCTGATGGCGCAGGGCCGCGCCGGCGAACTCGAAGCCGAACGTGACGACGGCAGACGCCCTCCGCGCGCCGTTGTCGGCTCGCACCGCATCGAGGAGGAGATGTTCGGCCGGGCTTTCGACAAGAGCATCCTCCGGCGCATCTGGACCTTCGTCCGTCCCTATCGGGCCAGGGTAGTTATCACGATTGCAGCAATGCTGATCTTCACCGGGACGCAGCTTCTCATCCCGTTGATCATCCGCTACGCGATCGACCAGGGCATGAACCCGGCAAGGACCGATCGCTCAGCCCAGCTTGCGGCCGTCGGCGCGTTCGTTTTGGCGATTTTGGTCAATTTCGCTGCCGGCTACATGCAGGAAACCGTGGTTGGGAAAGTGGCCGAAACTGTCCTGTTCGACATCCGCCGCGCCATGTTTGGCCATCTGCAGAAGGTGTCGCTCTCCTTCATGGACAAGACCGAGGTCGGACGCCTCATGTCGCGCCTGCAAGGCGACGTCAACTCCATACAGGAATTCCTCGAAACCTCGGTATATTCCGTAGGCGATGTTGCGCTTCTCTTCGGCATCGTTTTCGTAATGCTGTGGCTCGACTTCCGCCTCGGCCTCCTGACGCTCTCGGTTCTGCCGGTCCTGGTGATCGTCCGCATTGTCTGGCTGCCGCGTGCCCGCGCCGCCTTCATGGCTGCACACGAGACTAATTCCGTCGTCAACGGCGCGCTGGCCGAAGCCATTCACGGCGTGCGCACCGTCCAGTCCATGGACCGCCAGCAGGTGAATTTCATCCTTTTTGACGACAAGGCCCATGCCAACCTCAGGACCCACCTGATCGCTGCCAAATATGCACTGGTCATGGTGCCTATCGTCGATGGCCTCACCGGCCTCGCCATGGCCGCCGTTATTGTGGTCGGCGGCTCGATGGTCATGAATGGCCGCATAGATGTGGGCGTATTGGTTGCCTACCTATTTTACATCCAGCGCTTCTTTGACCCGATCCGCTCACTCACCCTGCAATATTCGGTCATGCAGCGCGCCATGGCCTCAGGCAAGCGCCTGACCGATGTGCTCGACGTCAAGATCGATGTTCAGGACAAACCCAATGCCGAGGTGCTTTCGCCCGAAATGGACGGCTCGGTCGAGTTCAGGGACGTCACCTTCGGGTACAATCCGAACCGTTCGGTGCTGAAAAATGTCTCCTTCCGGGTCAATCCCGGCGAGACGGTCGCACTGGTCGGGCCGAGCGGTTCCGGCAAATCGAGCGCGATGGCCCTGGTCCACCGCTTCTATGATGTTCAGCAGGGCCAAGTGCTGGTCGGCGGACATGATGTGCGCGATCTCACCCAGGAATCGCTCGGCCGCCAGGTCGCCATGGTGCTGCAGGAGCCATTCCTGTTCACCGGGACGGTCTTCGAGAACATTCGATACCACAAGACGGAAGCCACGCGCGACAAGGTGATCGAGGCCGCCAAGGCGGTCGGCGCCCACGACTTCATCATGAGCCTCGCCGACGGGTATGAGACCCAACTTGGCGAACGCGGCGACAACTTATCTCTCGGCCAGCGCCAGCTTATCAGTTTCGCCCGCGCCCTAGTCGCCGACGCCAAGATCCTCGTGCTCGACGAAGCTACCGCCAACATCGACAGCTACACGGAAATGCAGATTCAGAAGGCTCTGATAAAGCTGCTTGAAGGCCGCACTGGCCTCGTGATCGCCCACCGTCTTGCCACGACCCGGGGTGCCAACCGCATCATCGTGCTTCAGAATGGCCAAGTTGTTGCGACTGGCAACCACGATGAGCTAATAGGCATGGGCGGCCTGTATTCCAAACTCTACTATCTCAACTACGCCTCCTTCGACGACCTTCCCGAACACGATACGACCGTACAAGCCGGCTCCCAGACCTGACGTCTTGTCGGCCTTGTGGTACTGGCATTGACTTCGGGCGTGCCGGCGGACACTCAGGCCGCCGCAGACGAGGAAGCAGGCAGCATTCATGGAAAGCACTCGCGCACATCGTGAAGACCGGCTGCGAAGATTTCCTCCAGCATCGTTATCCGACCGCGGTGCACCCCGCGACATCGGGCGAACTCGCTCCAGGTGGTGTCGCTCGGCGTAGCAAAGCCGCTCGCGAGCGCGCCCTCAACAGCGCCGTAGCGAGTGACGGCTTTGCTACCGCGAGCCGCTGATGAAGCTGGATCTGGGCGGCGCACCGGCGCCGCCCCTGGCGAGAAGAACCTCTGCGGCGGGCTATGGGCAACGACTAGCGCGAGCGCGACGAGCAGACGCGCCCGCATCGTGACGCGCTCGGCTCCTTAGGATCGTGCAGGTTCACACGATGGCCCAGACGCCAGCCAACGCACAAACCTGGTAATCTGTGCCGCCGGCTCGTCGTCAGTTTGGCCTCCCTCCCGATTGCCCGCCCCCACCACGTGCACGCTCGAGCACGTGGATGTGAGGGAGCGCTGTTACTACGATTTAACCTTCAGATCAGACCGCGAATTTCATGGTCAGCCAAGTCGAGCCATGATTTCGGATTGAATGGTCGTCGCGGTGTACAGGGAAGCATCTAGCGGCAGATTTCCAAATGCCAGTTGACAAAGAAGGTAGTTAGCACCTGCCTCTTCCAACTGACTGAGCAGAGCTTCTCGCACAGACGCTGCTGATCCTACCACGCACAATTCACGCTCTATTGCCGCATCGAAGGTCAGCGGCAGGTTTGGTGGAGTCGGGATGGCATTAAGGTCGTAAAGGAATTGGAAGCTCTTGAGCCATCGATCGTAAGCAGGTGCCGCGATCGAATACGCGTCTGTTTCAGAACGCCCAACCACGACCATGCGGAGCAATCCAATAAATGGCGCTTGATCGCCCGCGCCAGCGTTGTCCTCTCGATAGGCGCGGAACGCATCAGTAGTTTTGCGAACAGAAGAGGAAGGTCCTACACACGCGATATTTGCTCCATTCGCAGCGGCCCAGGCTGCGGACTCGGGTCGATTGGCGGCGACCCATGTCGGCGGATGTGGACGCTGATGAGGTCTTAGCGTCAAAGGAACGTCATTGAGCTCAAAATGGCGGCCTTGATAGCACAGCGTGCCAACCTTCATGGCATTAACAAGTATTTCAACAAGAATTTCGCTGGCTTCCGCATAGCGGCCCGGCACCGCGTCCGCACCAATCCCGAAGTAACCCAATTCGATCGGGAGAGCACCGCGCCCTATGCCCAGTTCGAGCCTGCCACCGCTCAACTGGTCCAGCATACAGATCTCTTCGAACGCACGCAGCGGATGATAAAGCGCAAGCAGCATCACCAAGGGTCCGAGACGCAGGCGCCGGGTGCGCTGGGCGACGCTCGATAAGAACAGATTCGGCGATGGACCTCTCCCATGGGGGGTACAGTGGTGCTCTGCGAGATGATAGGCATAGAACCCTAGCTGATCGCACGCCTCTGCTAATATCAGGCGATCTTCGTACTGCCGGGCGATATCGAGGCCGTCCTCGTCCAGATGATCGAAGATGCCGAAGGCTAGGTTTGAAGGAAAGACGTTTGTCACTCGATATTGTCCCCGATTTTAAAGAAAAATGTTGTCGTGCTTGGGTGACCAAGCAAGTCTAAAGATAGCAATGTGTGATATCGGATTAGCGTCAGCGTACCGAACGAGCAGAGCCTGACGCTCCCCTGCCCGTGCTGCTTGGTATGTTTAAGCTTCCAACTATATCGCGAGCGGCAGCAAGAAATGCATCCAATTGCTCTTTTGTGCCGATGCTGACGCGGATGCAATGTTCCAAACCATTGTCCGGAAAGTAGGCAACGAGTATCTTTTGCCTTTCCAAGGCTGCTTGCCACCATGAGCCGTCCTGTCCCGCTGGTACACGGGCTAGCAAGAAATTTGCGTGGGAGGGCGTTACGGAAAATCCAAGTTGCGACAGTGCGGCTGTCACTCGCTGTCGTTCATGTCTGATGTGCTTGTGGTTCTCTGCGTAGGCGCCGCGATGCGCAAGCACGCTGATACCAACCGCATGCCCAATCACGTTCATGTTGAAGACGTTCTGGATGTTGCGCAGCCTGCCAATAATCTCAGGGTGACCGAAACCGAAACCGACGCGAATGCCGGCGGCGGCATAGCTCTTCGAAAATGTTCTCAAGATCAGAAGGTTCGAATAACGGTTGATGAGGCGCAGCCCGTGATCGGGTGCAAAGTCGACGTAGGCCTCATCAAGGACGACCAGGCGATCCGATTGTGCCACGAGGCGTTCGATATTGCTTATCGAGAGGAATGTTCCGGTCGGATTGTTTGGATTGGCCACCAGAATGAACTTGGCGTCTTTTGCCGGACCGGAAAGCAATTGCTCCATTGGCAGCGAATGAGTTTGACATCCGATCTCGAGAAACTCAGCACCATGCAACATGGCAAGTTTGCGGTTGAACGAAAACCCTGGCGATATCATCGCCACCTTGTCGCCAGGGGCGAGGAAAGCTCTGTAGATGAGTCCGAGCAGTTCAGACGACCCGTTGCCTGCGATGACCTGATCCGTGGATACGCCATAGGTATTGGACGCTGCTTCCCTCAAGCTGATGTTATCGTCGTCCGGATACAGATACTGGCGCTGGAGGGCCGCCACTGCACTTTGCATTATGATTGGCGGCAACGGAAACGGGTTCTCATTCGTATTCAGCTTGACAAAACTTTTGTCCGGCGCTGGTCCGTTGGACGGCAGAGCATCTAACTGTCGCGTCCCTTGCGGAAGAGACGAAAGCACAGCTTGCAGTTTTGCATCGGACATATTTTATCTCCGTTTCAGTCGCACAGGGGCATCCGTATGAGCTCGCAACGAGAGCAACATGGCGGACGGATTGACGATGGCAGCGTCGCCTTTCACAAGATGGTCGCAACGCCGGCTGCCACGGGAATTCGGCCAGGCTGTCCTCGGTCGGATCGACTTGACGCGGACGCGGATCTGCATCCCTGCGCGGGCCAAGCCGCTAAGCGGTCTCAGCTAATCCGCCTGAGTCAAGCTTTCACAGACGCTTGACCTCGATGCCGTATTTCCTCAGCACGTAGCCAATCTGGCGCGGGGTCAGTCCAAGCAGGCGCGCCGCCTTTGCCTGCACCCAGCCACATCTTTCCATGGCAGCAATGACGCGCTCGGCGTCGGTGGTCCTCGCGCCCAATGAGTGGGTTGCTCCGGCAGGCGGGACTGTGGTGGCGGCCGAACGAGCGGCCGCATCCGGCGGCGTGGCCGGATTCACTGCCTCTGGGAGGATTGGCGCTGGTTGCAGCGCGGCCTTGCCCGATCTGCTCTTCCGCAGCGCCTCGGCAAAGCATTGGTCGTGGGAGCACGCAAAGTCGTTTCTCCCGATTGATCGTCCCTCCGCCAGGATCGCTGTCCGGTGCACGCAATTTTCAAGCTCGCGAATGTTGCCGGGAAATTCACATTTCATCAGTACTTCAATCGCACGCGCATCGAAGGTCAGCGTACGGCCGTTCTCATCGTTGAAATTCTTGAGAAACTCAGCTGCGAGGAGCGGAATATCGCTGCGCCTTTGGCGTAATGCCGGCACCAGCAAGGGAACCACGTTGATGCGATAATATAGGTCGGCGCGGAACTCATTCCTTGCAACCGCCTCTTCAAGGTTCCTGTTCGTGGCGGCAATCACGCGAACGTCGACCTTGATGGTCTGGTTGCTGCCGACGCGCTCAAACTCCTGCTCCTGCAGCACGCGCAGTAGCTTTGCCTGGAAGGAGGCCGAGATCTCGCCGATCTCATCCAGAAACAACGTCCCCTTGTCGGCGAGCTCAAAGCGACCCTTGCGGGAATTGAACGCGCTTGTGAAGGCACCCTTCTCATGACCGAACAATTCGGATTCCAGGACTGTCTCTGGCAGCGCTGCACAATTGAGTTTGATGAAGGGCCGCTTGGCGCGCGGCGACAACTCGTGAATTGCCTTGGCGACCAGCTCCTTCCCGGTACCGGATTCGCCTCGCAACAGAACCGTGGTCTTTGCCTTAGCTACCACTGCGATCTTCTCGAGCAGCGCGCTTAGCGCCGGACTATCGCCAATCATCCCCTTGACGTGAACCTTCTTGCGCTGCGGTGCAGGGTGCTTGACATCAGAGAATTGCGTTTGCAGCCGATCTTCCACCTCTGTCGGTCGTTCGCGGTCGCCCGCGGAGAAGCGGTGCAACTTGACTGTCTGTCCCACCATGTTGGCGATCATCGTGAGCAGCCGGACATCATAATCGAGCCGATACGTTGACCTGCTGTCCAAGGCGCGGTCGATAGTCAGCGTGCCTACGGCGTTCCCATCAACACGAATGGGAACGCCGATGAAGGACACGGTGTCGGAGGCCCCAAGCACCTCTATGTCAGCGGCAGTGAAGGCCGAATGCACCGCTATGTTCTCGGCGACGAGCGGCGTGTCCGTCGTCACAATCAGATCGATTGCCTTGCGCGGCAGGCGCATCCGGGAGCGCTCATCGCTGTTCTCGTCGCAGCCGGTGACTACGGTGATGTCCAGTACGCCCTCAGCGTCGAAGAGAGCGATGATGCCGTGCCGCATCTGCACAAACGAGGGCAGGAGATCGACGACCTTGGCCAACGTGACTTCGAGCCGGGCGGGGTCGGTGAGTACTTTCGATATTTCGAAGATGCCGGTAAGCGCGTGCTCGTGCGATGGCACAAAAGGGACCGCGGTGTTCATCTCGGACTTTGGGTAAGCCCTTTTCGCATCCGGAAGCGAAATGCGGCACTCGCTGGCATTTTGTTCTGATTTGGGAATGTTGTGGTGCATATGATCCTCGATCTCGCGCCATGAAATGCATGCCGGCGGCATGTGCGCCCGCGACGTCGCGGGCAAGCGCGAAAATGCTCTGACGTGAACTCGTGCCACCGCCGTGTGGTCGAGTGCAAAGCGGGTCGACCCCTGACGCATCGCTTGGCTCTCCCTCCACGAAGCTTGGCCACGTTCTCGGCTTGCACGGGGGCAACCACACGTTGATTTTCAAAAGACTGGAGCGAGGCGGGATAGTCAATCGAGCTTTCTTTCATTCGTGAAAGGAAACCTCGCGGCCTATGATAGAATTCATCAGTTCTAATTTTGTCGGCGATGTTGAACGACAGAAATACGGCGCCGGCGATGCGGTGCCCGAGCGGCTGACCGCGCCGAGTTGCCGGGCCGTGCCAGTCACCAGCGCCTGCGAACCAGGGGCGGGAGCGATAATCACTGCCGACGACACGGATCGGTCGCGGCAACCGCCATTTCCTCGATATTGATGACGCAGATAAGGCGGCGGCGTCGCGTGTGAAGGCGCGAAGGTGGCGGTCGAGCGCGGCTTTCTCGGCGGTGCTCGGAACTTCTGAACCGCATCGTCGCGGTCAGCACCAGCGGCGTCAATCCCTACGTCTCGACGTCGCTTTCAAGCTGTCGCTGCAGCGGCAGCGCGGCAAAGAACACGGCAATTCTCCGCTCTGGTGCCAGCGATGCGGCCCCTTCCCAAAGTCGGCAAACCGAGGAGCCCACCACGATGTGCAGCAAAACCGCAAGCCAGAGAGATCGACCGGCAATCTGCCGGAGAACATCAAGCGCGTGCTGGACGGCGGCCTTGTCATTCCCGTCTTGTGCCACCGCATTCATCCCATCATTGGCGGGCCCAACGTCAGTTCAGGTCATGCGGATCCATTTGGCATGGGTATTGCGGCGGCGTTGGTGCAGCGTTCGACCGGAGCGCCGCTATAGGGAGAAGCCCGGGAGAAGTCACGCCACCTCGATCCGGTCAGGGAGAGAGAAACAGTGTCAGCTGCACAAGTCCGCGGCGCGAGTCCCGCGCCCCGCAAACCCTTCTATGCCAAGCTTTACGCGCAGGTGCTTGCCGCCATCGCCCTCGGCGTCGCAATTGGCTATTTCTATCCGGGAACCGGCGAGAGCCTGAAGCCGCTGGGTGATGCCTTCATCAAGCTGGTCAAGATGATCATCGCGCCTGTCATCTTCCTGACAATTGCGACCGGCATTGCCGGCA
>NZ_JAMYQC010000040.1:0-54793 GCF_040320645.1 Mesorhizobium sp. M0633 | reverse complement strand
GCTCGAAATAGACCCCGATACGAGAGCGTTCTCTCTGGTCGGCGCATTTATGGGCCATTTTGCACTTCTTGAAACTCGCATCGGAGCTGCTCTGGGCGAGGTAGTTGGCGTCAATGGGGCACGTCGAGTAATCATCAATCGAACATAGGGTTCGACGAGAAGATCAAAACCGTACGCACAGGGGACCGGAACCGGATGTCAGGCTTCTAAAGCCGATGGCAGAAACCGGATACGCTGTGGCGGCATTTGAGGGCCCGTTCCTGCTCTTGATTATTGCCTGTGAGCTGTGCGCGAAAATCGGGAATGGAAGGGCCGGAGGCAGGAAGCACGGCCTCAGGCCGAGGCGCTAATCAAGCGGGTCGGCAATGATCGCGAAAAGCTCAACACGGCCGCCAGCGAAACTAAAGAAGTAGTCGCGCGTTGGACGGCAAATAACGCTGTTTCGTCTCTGAGTATGGTTTAGGTCAGGGTGGTCAAGCCAACGTCGCGTAAGGCAATCAATGCGTCGAGCGCTAGTCAAGCGAAGTCGCCCGCTCGTGACGAGGTCACTTTAGCGCCGCCCGCTTTCCGGCCGGTCCAGCTCGCAACGCTCGTGGACACGGTCCCTGCCGGCGATCGTTGGATCCATGAAATGAAATACGACGGCTATCGTATTCTCGTTGCGGTCGGCGGAGGCGAGGCGCGAGCCTACACACGATCTGGTCTGGACTGGTCTAGCCGTTTTCCCTCGGTCCTCTCCGAGGCTCGCAAGCTCAAGGTGCGCTCCGCCCTGATTGACGGCGAGGCCGTGGTTGTCGATGCCGAAGGAAGATCTAACTTCCAAGCGCTTCAAAATGCATTGAAGGGTGCCCCGGCGACTATCGACTTTTATGCGTTCGATCTGCTGCAGCTCGACGGCGAAGATCTGACAAGGCTTCCTCTTGTTGAGCGCAAGGCGAAGCTGGAGGCGATCTTGCCTGCGAAAAATCCGGTCCTTCGTTACTCCGACCATATCCTCGGCCGCGGAGAAGAGCTGCTCGATCGCTTCTGCGCTGCCGGCCTTGAGGGCGTCATCTCAAAGCTCGCGGATTCGAGTTATGTGGCGGCCCGCGGCGCAAGCTGGCTGAAGATCAAATGCATCAGGCGGCAGGAATTTGTGATTGTCGGCTGGACGCCGTCCGACAAGGTCCGCGCGTTTCGGTCCTTGATCCTTGGCGTTCATGACCGCGGCAAGCTGCGTTACGCCGGGAAAGTCGGCACCGGCTTCGATACCGCTGAACTTCTTCGTCTCTTGAAGATCATGGCGCCGCTTGAGCAGAAGGCCGCCACCGTCGACGCACCACGCGCCGAAGTGCGCGGCGCACACTGGCTCCGTCCGAAACTGGTCGCTGAGATTGCCTTCACCGAAATGACAAATGAAGGGACGTTACGACATCCGAGCTATCTTGGTCTCCGTGAAGACAAGAAGCCGGAGGCGGTCGTGCTCGAGACGGAACGTCATGCAGCCGATCTCGCCGCGTCTGCGACAACCGCCATCGCGATAAGTAACCGTGACCGCGTCATCTATCCGGAGTCCAACATCACCAAGGGACAGCTTGCCGACCATTACGCAGCGGTCGCGGCGATCATGCTTCCTTGGGTTGGCAGCCGGCCGATCAGTCTGGTTCGATGCCCACAGGGCCGCGCGAAGAAGTGCTTCTTCCAAAAACACGACGCCGGCAGCTTTGGCGACAAAGTCCACCACGTCGGCATCACGGAGAAGGACGGGCACGAGGAACCATATCTCTATGTCGACGATGCCGACGGACTCATGACTTGCGTCCAGATGGGAACGATCGAGCTGCATGGATGGGGGGCTCGGATCGAGGATGTCGAAAAGGCCGACCGCCTCGTGTTCGACCTCGACCCCGATGAAGGCCTCGATTTTGAGGCCGTCCGCGCCGCTGCCTTTCAGTTCCGCGCTATCCTTAAATCTCTGGGGCTTACGACTTTCCCGATGCTGACGGGAGGCAAAGGAGTGCACGTCATCGCGCCCCTCACCCCTGGCGCCGAGTGGCCAGAGGTGAAGGACTTCGCGTCTCGCCTGGCGCAGGCGGTCGCCCAGAGCGATCCGGCCCATTTCACGGCTGTGTTGTCAAAGGCGCGCCGCAAGGGTCGCATCTTTGTGGACTATCTACGCAATCAGCGCGGGGCGACCGCGATCATGCCCTACAGCGCAAGATCACGTCCGGGCGCTCCTGTCGCGGCACCGATCACGTGGGCGGAGATGAAGACAATAGATGCGCCCTCTCATTTCCACGTGGGCGACGCTCCTGAATTAAAGAAACGCGCCGCCTCCAAAGCTCTGGCGGGATGGGGTCGCGCTGACCAATCCTTGCCCAATCTGTAGCGCCGACGCGGGAAGAGGCAGTAAAGCCGGGATTTAAAGGGCAACGCGGCGCTCATGGTCTTGCCTGATTGGAACCTGCGGAGATCGGCCTCGTTGGGCTGAAGCCATGGCAAAAAGCGATCCGAGGACCGTCGCCAGTCTTTTGAGGGAATACGCGCAACGGGCGTCTATGCGCGGCGACAATCCCTATCGCACAAAGGCATACTTGCGCGCGGCAGACAGTCTGACGGCGCTGTCGCAGCCGCTTGATCGGATCATCGCCGCCGGCGCCCTCACCAAGATCCCGGGGATCGGTGACGCGATCGCAGACATCGTGACCAAGCTTTACCAAACCGGCACGCACCCAAGCCTTGAGAAGCTGCGCGAGGATGTTCCAGCTGGCGTGATGGAGCTGTTTGCCATACCCGGGCTTCGTCCCGATAAGATACTGAAGCTTCATCAGGCGCTCGGCGTGAACTCGCTGGCGGAGCTCGAGGCCGCAGCAAGAGAAGACCGCATCCGCCCTGTCAAAGGCCTCGGCGCCGCGCTTCAGACAAAGCTGCTGCAGAACCTGGCCATCGTGCGAAGCGGCGAAACGCAACTTCACCTGCACAAGGCCGCCGCTCTTCTCCACCATGCGGTCATATCGGTAAAGCAACAGCATCCAGAGTTTTCGCGCGTGGAAATTGCAGGTGACTTCCGACGCGGTTGCGAGCTCGTTTCCGACTTCGCCCTGGTAGCACAGGCCAGAAAGTCGACTGGAATCGAGGATACGACCCTCAGGCTTGTTGTCACGGACAGGAAGCACTTTGGCGCGAGCCTGCTCGAAGCAACCGGTTCGGCAGACCACCTTGAGCAACTGAAGACGTTCGCGGCCGACAAGGGATTCACCCTAAACGCCGACGGGCTCCATCGCGGGAGAAAGCTGATCGCGTCAGCGACAGAAGAAGAAATCTACCAAGCTCTAGACTTGCAGTTTATCGAACCTGAATTGCGCGAAGGCAGGGACGAGATTGAGCGAGCGGCAAAGCAGAAGCTACCCGCCCTCATTCGGGATGAAGATCTGCATGGCATCCTGCATTCTCACACGACCGCATCCGATGGCACCGAAACGCTTGAGGCAATGGCTGAAGCCACGCGTAGGCGCGGTTTCGAATACTATGGTGTCGCCGATCATTCGCAGTCCGCTCACTACGCAGGCGGCCTTTCGTTGCAGGAGATTGCTGAACAGCACCGCGAAGCTGACCGGCTGAACAAGGCATACAATGGAAAATTTCGCATATTGAAGGGCATCGAGGCGGACATCCTGGCGGATGGCTCGCTCGATTACCCGAATCATATCTTGGAGCAGTTCGATTTCGTCGTCGCGAGCGTGCACAGCCGCTTCAAGTTGCCCAAGAAGGAACAGACGGAGCGTATCATTGAGGCGATCGGAAATCCTCGGACGACAATTATCGGGCACATGACCGGTCGCCAGCTGTTGCGCCGGCCCGGTTATGATCTCGACGTCGACAAAGTCCTCAAAGCGTGTGCGAAACACGGCGTCGCTGTCGAAATCAACGCACATCCGTGGCGACTCGACCTCGACTGGCGCTGGCATCAAAAGGCACTCGATCAGGGCTGCATCTTCAGCATCAATCCGGACGCTCATTCGATCCGCGAGCTCGACCACATGCATTGGGGTGTCGAGATGGCGCGCAAGGGCGGTGTTCCTGCGAAGCGGGTCCTGAACGCGATGCGTTTGACGGCCCTTCTTGCGCATCTCGCACGGCGCAGGCAAACGTCCTAAACTGCTTGTGCGCCCGGCCTATCAGCGCAGGAGTCCGTCATTCTCAAAATCTTCCCAGCCGCGCAAACTGGAGTGCGCGTTCTCGTCGGGGCCGTAGCCAGTTGAAGCTGCAGTTCCGCGACCGCTTCTTTGAGCACGTTTCATAGCGGCCTTCCCCGCGGCTCGCCGCCTGTTCTCTGCAGCTGTCGCTGCGTCCTGTTCGCGCCAGACCGTAACCAGGTCGCGGTCAAGCACATCCTCCACGTGCTCCGGGTCGAACACGTGAAAGGTGATGTTCCTTGCCCGCCCGCGGAGTTTCACGGTTTTCGTCCCGGCGCTCTGCAAGCGACCATCTTTCAGCCAGCGGTGCCGTTCGGCCGTCGAGATCGTCAGAATGTCCTCGATTTCACGGGGGATTACGGGCAGGTCTTCGATATTCTGCAGTGCTTTGGATACGATCCCGAATACCACCTGCACATCATTCTCGGCGCCCTCAGACAGGCGCAGGGTAAGCACGCGGGACTCGATATTGAGCAATTTCCTGAACTCCGTTGGAAGGCGGGCGCGTATTTCGAGAAAAATACCCCTCGCTCTGACGGACGATCCAAACGTTGCAGCCGGGGTTAAAGGCCACTCTCCAATCAGCTTCGCTGTTGCATTGATTTTTCGGCGCGTGGACATGCCCCTTTATATAGGTCACCGATTGTCGGCAGCGACGAGCCGATCGCAAAGCCAACATGAGTTCTAATCCGCCAGCGGTCTGAACCACGATGCACTAAAGGCGCAACCACGATTGTTAGCGGGGCCGCTTGCAACTTCGGCTAACAGGAAGCGGCAGAGTTAATCTCAAAGTGCGATATCAGGCGCGTTGCCGCCTGGCGGCTTTTTGGGGGCCGCAACCTGACCGTCCGTGATTGGGAGCCACATGACTAAAGCAGCTGTTCGGCTATTGAGTCTTGACAGGCGTCCTAGGCACCCGCGGCGTTCGAATTCAATCGCAAATCCCGCGTCGATCGCGCTTCGCGCAATGAGATCCCCAAGTTCCCAATCCGTGAGGTCGCAAAGCGGAAATATTACAGCGTGGCTAACCTCGGATATCGAAATGCACGGCCTGCCGACATTGTCGATCAGGTAACGGACAAACGTCCGACAGGTGGGCATCTGCGCGAGCGCAGATCCCATGGGGAGTGGATCGTGGCCCGCACTCTGGCAGAGTGGGCCATCGCAACTCGCTCTTTGGAGGCCCTTTCATGCATCTTTCGACCACCGATCAATCCGAGCTACAAGCCGCTGTCCGCGTGGATCTTGGCGCAATCTTCGTCTCGCTGGAGCTGTCCAGATCGACCTGGCTAGTCACCTCGATTGTACCGGGCAGCGAGAAGATGTCACGCCACATGGTCGCCGGCGGTGACAGTGCCGGGCTGCTCGTCTGCCTCACCGGGCTGCGCAGCAAGGCCGAGGCGCGCACGGGCACGCTTTATCCGTTGGTGGTGATCCAGGAGGCGGGGCTGGACGGCTTCTGGATCGACCGGGTGCTGAACCGCGAGGACTGGATCGAAAGTCACATCGTCGATGCGGCATCGATCGCAGTGTCGCGCCGCCACCGTCGCGCCAAGACGGATCGGCTTGATGGCGAGGCGCTGATCCGCGCCCTGCTGGCCGTCAAGCGGGGTGAGCCGCGCGTCTGCTCGATGGTCCGGGTGCCGACGCCCGAGAATGAGGATCGCCGCCGGACCAACCGCGAGCGCAAGGTGCTGGTCGCCGAACGGGTCGAGCACGTCAACCGCATCAAAGGCCTGCTCTTCAGCCAGGGCATCCGCGACTACGAGCCTTTGCGCCGCGACCGCCGCGATCGCCTGGAAGAACTGCGGACCGGCGATGGCCGCGCCCTGCCGGCCCGCATGAAGGCCCAGATCGGCCGCGAACTTGACCGTCTCGAATTGCTGCTCGGCCAGATCAAGGCGGTGGAGGCCGAGCGCGACGCGCTGCTCGCCGCGATGGCGGTGGACGCCTCGACGCCGGCGGCGATGTTGCTCAAGCTGAAGGGCATCGGGCCGGAATTCGCGACGATCCTCCACGCCGAAGGGCTGTTCCGGCATTTCAACAACCGCAGGCAGGTGGCCGCCTACGCGGGACTGGCACCTTCCCCATGGAAGAGCGGCACGATCGATCACGAACAAGGCGTGTCGAAGGCAGGCAATCCGCGGCTGCGAACGACGATGGTCGAGCTTGCCTGGCTGTGGCTGCGCCATCAGCCGGCCTCGGGCCTGGCCCGCTGGTTCAGCGAACGGGTGGCGCGCAACGGCGGCCGCCTCAAGAAGGCGATGATCGTCGCGCTCGCCCGCAAGCTGCTGGTGGCGCTGTGGAAATACGCGACCGCCGGCGTCATCATCCAGGGAGCGCTCATGAAAACCGCATGACCGCTTCCACCACCCTTTTCCTCCATTCCGCAAAGGCCTGATCAGCCTTTCGGATCCAGGTGGGCGAACCGAAAATATGCATGGCCTCAACAGCCGATCGGCAGAATGGTTTCGTCTTCCTGAGCCTGCGCCCGCCGCAAGCGGGATATTGGTGCTGCCGCCAGGAGCGGCGACCGCATGTGAGGTGGATGAGGCCCGGCGACCGGGCCGCGTCACGTGATCGGGCTCAGACCTTGGACCGAAACTGCGAAGGAGGAAAATCACACTTGACCATGTAATCCCCATGTGAGGCATATATGGCCTACGAATGGAGCCGTGGTTCTACGACATCGGCTGTTTTTGCATCGAAAGCGACGGGCACACCGTGAATTATGGATGCCGCCGCCAATAGCTCCTCCTGGAGAGGACATAGGCTTCGGCGGCTCTTTCAACCGTGACGGTGTGAAAAGTGTTAGTGATGTGAGTTCCTCCCTGAAACCCAAATCAACACGATTTATGGCACCAATTCGGCCGCCTGCAAGAGTTTGTCCGATTCCGAACAGTTAGGCGGAGGCGAGGCCGAAGTGACTTTGCTCCTCGTCGCCGTAGGCACCATGTGTGAGTTGTATCATTCCAACCGGTCGACAATTGTGATCTCGCCGCGCCTGGCGTGAACCAGCCCCCGATACTCAGCATTTGGAGGGCGGTGGTAACGCCCGGGCGCCGAGTGCCAACCATGGTCGCCAGAAACTCATGCGTCACGTAAATCTTGTTTCCTTCGACCCGGTCTTGGACCATCAGCAACCAGCGGGCCAGCCGCTCCTCGATTTTGGAGTGGCCGTTGACCAGTGCCGTCCGGGACGACTGGATGAGGAACGCGTGGGCATAGCGAAGCAGTGACTCGCGAAGGGATTGGTCTCTGCAATCGCAAGGGGAAGAGCTTCAACCGGGAGGATCCAGCCATTACCTGCGACTTGGATAGTACTTAATGTCTATTTTAGACAGTCGCCGCGACCTAACTTTTGATAACAGGTCAGGGTCGCGGGATGCCGAGCTGCTTGAAATACCGAGTTACCTCCGGATGCTCGCGATCGTCCCGCCTCAACCGCGCAAGCGCGTCATCATCCCCGACGAGCGCCATAGCCAAACCAGGAGCGTTATTCTCCACGGAGCACCGGGCATTGTCTGGTTGTGAAGACGGTGCTTGATCACCAGCCGCCTGAGTGTGTCTTCGCTTACGTTGTAGTCGTACCTGAACAGATCAATGGCCCTCTGGACCGTGATCGCCTCTGCCGTGGGATGTAGAGCGGCCGAAGCCGTTCGCCTCTTTCCGGCGCTGTTTTGACAGGGCGCGCATTGATTCGGCCCATCGCGCTTTTCTGGCCCGATATCAGGGAACGATATCGCCCCCCATGTATTAGAAACCTATGGACACTACGGAACCCCACGGGATGGCGGCCGATCTTTTGACATCGGAAGTTGCCAATGCCAGGCAGCGCATCCACCGGACTGAGGTCGCGCTTCAACGCACTGAAGAAATGCTGGCCGAAAATCTCGCGCTGTGCAGCAGGATACGAACTGCGGTCGAGGCCGCAGACCGCTTGGTGAAGATCGATCCCCCGAGCTTTGAAGGACGTCGCGCGGGTTGAACTGGGCCGGCGTTTCATTCGTCGCGACCTTCAGGCCACCGGCGCCACGACTCGCGCTCAAGCACGGGGGCAACCAGGTCGACAGACGGCGAGCGCGGCTCATCGTGCGCGGCCTGGTGCTCGGCGAGGAACCTGTCATACGCAGCTTGTCGATGAGGCCTACTTTGATCAATCGCAGGCCGTTCATGAGTTCCGCCGTTTTACAGGTCTGACACCCACGGAATTTTGGGAGCTGGCGAGACGGTCCGCTCACTTCTACGAGTTGAGATCGCCGACTTTGGCTCGCAGCAGTCAGTTAGTGGGTTGAGCCCGCCGGGCAAATCGGCGGAAGCTCCGTTCCTCCGGAACCACTGCAAAGCCGGCCGCAACGATCAACCCCGAAAACGTTTGTCCGATGTAGGGGGTCGAATCGCTCTAGCGCTATCGGCAATACGGCGCGTCGATCGAAATCACCTGTTAGCCTCTCCTCTGAGCGCGGCTGCAGCTCCCTTCAGGCAAGATGCGCGAGCAGACGGATATCTATCTGACCCAAAGCAAACAGAAGCCGCATGCGCAAAGGTTCCTGGACTGATGCTCGGCTGGCGGCAACTTGCTCGCCAGCCGAGTGAGTTCAGGCGGTGGTCAGGGGAGGCTGGCCAGCCACACGCTGGTGATCCCAACCTGTGCCGATGTGCCAATCAGCAACCTTCGTCGGTCTTTTTCACCTGGCCTGGCGCGGCGGTGTTGGCTGTCGTGTCCTGCTGACCAGGCGCCGCCTGCTGAGCGCTGCCAGTCTGCTGGCCGGGCGCGCAGTCTCTGGCCGAGTTCGGATTTGTGGTGCCGCTGGTGGTGGTCGTGTCGGTGCCTTGATCGCCGGACATGTTGGTCCCGCTGCTCGTCGTGCCGGTGCCCTGATCCGTCGTGCTGGGCATGGTCGTCGTGGTCGAGGTTCCGCTCGTTGAGGTTCCGCTCGAAGTTCCGCTGGTCGTCTGGGCAAAGGAAAGCCCGGCCGACACCGCCAGCACGGCCGAAGCCAAAAGGATGCGTTTCATCTTCTTTCTCCTGTCTGAATGCGCGGGGTGCGCTGGCAAATCCAACAGGCAGACAGAAGGAGTGTTCCCCGATCAAGTTCAACTTTTGTAACTCTGGTCGTAGGTCAGCCTTAGGATGGCTGGCGTATATTAGAAGCCTCTTGAAGAAGACACTGCCCGCACCAGAATCCATGGCATGGCTCGGAGAATAGGCATTGGTGACCAGGTGGCGATTACGGCCAGGGTTCTGACGCGGGTAACAGAGGACCGCGTAAGGGTCTCGATCCCAGGTTACGACTTCCCACATTCCATCATCGATCACACCAAGGTGAACCGAGGCCAGCAAATCGACCTAAAAGGCGAGGTCACGCGCATCGACGAGAACACTGTGACGATCGACCTCGGGCCATTGGTCACGGTCGACCGTGAGAAGGTCCGGTTGGTGGAGAAGTATCGGCCGCCAAAACGACCAAAGGCACTTGCAGATGCCCCGGGTTAGAACCGACAACATCGCGACCGGCTATGAGGGCAGGCCGCATGACGGGCCGGTAGAGGACGAGTCGAAGCACATGGTCTACTGCCCAGTCTGCGGCCAAACGTTCGACGCGCGCGATCTTGGACAGGTGTTCCACCACGCTGAGCCGCAGCACGAGCCGCTTCCGGTCGAGCAATAGTCCAGCTAGTTGAGCTCCGGCAGACCGACGTTGAGACCCTTCAGCGCGCCACCGACGTACGTTGGATGAGAAAAGGGTGCTGCGTGCACCGCGCCTTCCCCGCGCGCCGATGTTCCACCTGGACCGCAAAAAAGTCCCGCCGCACTGCCAGAACGGCGGGACCGATCAAACGCTTTGCACCAGGCGGGGGGATGCGGGGGGTTGGGCTTGCCAAGTGAGCGCGGACCGTAACCAACCCTAAGCGCAACAGCGGCAACGCGTCCACCAACCGCCGGTTGGAGCGACAGGACGATTGAGCCGCCGGCAGGTCAGGTCATCCCGGGTCGCTATCGCTCGCAACCACACGGTAGCGGAAATTGTTGCGGATCTGGTCGTTGAAATAGCGGCCCTTGGCGAACGCGGCCCGGAACGCGGCAAAGGTTTCCGGCGGTACCCCCTCAAACTCGTACCGCTTGCCGCTGGCGACGAACCACACCGAGAGGGTCCTTCTATCCAGATCATATTCCATCTTGCGGATCGATGTGGAGGGCATGACGGCGGCTCCATTCGAAAACCAATCAACGAGCGGAGAGGCCGTCGCGTTCCTTGTGACTGCGGTGGTGCGGTGAGGCACAAGGCTCAATGCGGAGCGCCAGCCGCCGCGATAAGCGCCTCGTCGAGAATCCACTTCAGCTTCGCCGAGCGCTGGTAGCTTCATCTGCTTGCCGTTCTTACTTGCCAGGAACGACATGCAGCGGTCGCAGTATGCCATGCGGGGACCTTCAATATGTCGCCGTATGTCGCCGCGTCGGATGGCCAGGAAGCGGCCAGTGCCAGTTGGACTTTGTAATGGAGCGGCGCAGCGGCGAGCGTCCACGGGCCGTTTTCCTTGCGCCGGTCTTCCGCGATCTTGGCGTTTCCCACGCATCGCTGCAGGATTTTCGCGAGGTGAATTGAGACCTGCCACGACTGTCAAGAGCCGTTCGGCGGGCTCTGCTCCGGAACAATGTCCTCTTCTGAAAGTTTTTTCCTTAGGCCGCAAAGGAGATTCGAAATGTCAGAAAGCCGCGAATGGTTTGTCCAATGGCTTAGAGATGCTCATGCCATGGAAGAGCAGGCCGAAACGATGTTGAACGGGCAGTTGAGCCGTATCGAGAATTATCCCGAACTGAGCGACCGGATCCGACAGCACCTCGACGAAACGAAGCAGCAGGCTGCCCGGCTGAAGACCTGTCTCGATCAGATGGACGAGGGTTCATCCACGATGAAGGACGCTGGCGGTAAGCTGACGGCGATGGCGCAATCGCTGAGCGGCGTCTTCGCCGGAGACGAGGTGATGAAAGGATCGCTGGCGAGCTACACGTTCGAGCACATGGAAATCGCCTCCTACACGATCCTGATCGCCGCTGCTCGATCGCTCGGCGAAACCGAGGTCCTTCGGGCTTGCGAAGAGAATCTGCGAGAGGAAGTCGCGATGGCGGATTGGCTGAAAAGCCATCTTCCCTCCACGACCGAGCAGTTCCTTGCGCGGGCCGAAGCGGACAGCGACAGCGCCAAGCGGTGAGCGGGTGGGAACGTAGGATCGTGAACTGGGTGATGGGGATTCGTCCGCTAGCGAGTCCCCTTCGTGAACGCTGGGCGACGAACAAGGCTGACTGTAGCAGGCGGTCGTCGAGCTGCATTTCGAGAAATTGCTACGACGAGCGACTTGCGGCGTAAAGCGTTCGTCTGCGCAAGCCTGGTCAAATACGCATGGCAATAGCCAGATCGGAAGGGCTAGCGCCGCGCTCGGCGAGATCAAGCTCGAATGGGCGTGTTAAAACGTTCGGAACGAGGTCGCGAGCGGAGATGCCCGAGAAAATGACTGAGCAGTTGCGTGGGCGGGCACCGATGAACGCCAAGCCGGATCGGAGAAAGTTCGTCCCGAGCGCGGACAGAGGGCGCCAGCGACGGGCAGAGGTCCCTGTCAGCCCAGCCCAACCAGGGAACTTACATGGAAAACTGGCGTTAATATCGCGCAATGCGGGAGCGTGCAGATGTTTTTGCTCGCAAAAGATACAATTAAGTTCAGCATTCTTGTGGCGCTTTCGGCCATATTCGTCGATGCGTCCATCGCGCACGGCCTGCTTTGGGAGAATGATCCATACTGGACCTATTGGATAACCAAGACTTTCCTGATCGCAACCGTCTTTCTATTTGGTACGGCTTTTCTCGGCATCGGGATCATTCCAGGCTTGGTCCTGACGGCGGTCCACACGCTCATTCTGGAGATTTACTATCAATGGCTTGCGCCCGTGGGGCTGCCGCAGGAACCCGAATGGCTCGACTTCAATCACCTGTGGATTACCGGCGTGCCGGTGCACTTCTTAGCGATCCTAGGTGGTTATCTGATGGCGCTGTGGCTTTGGCGGCGAAACCATGTTGTTGCTGAGACCGAACGTGGGGAGACGTGGCGGTTCGTTGTCTACGGGCTCGTTACTGCTGTGATCATCGTTGCGGCAGACGGTGTTTTGACCCAGACGGTGCTATTGCGCGACTTCCCAGGCATCACCTTCTTCGTCCAGCACCTTTTGATCAGCTTCGTTTTTGTCTGTGTCTGGACTGCTTACGCCGGTGCCGGCCGGCTGGGCTGGACCATCGGCGCGCTCATGCTCGCCTTCGTCTGGACCACTTACAGCATGTATCTGGGCCCACGTGGCCTGCCGCTCGATCAGCCTCATTATTCCGGCTACAGGGATCTTTGGTGGCTGTCGTTTCCAGGCGGTTTCGTTTCGGCACTTATCGGCTGGTGGGTCGGCGGTTGGCTGATGAAGAAGCGACGCGTAATCGGCCTGGCTGGGATCGGCACGCTAGCCGTCCTGCTGGGTGTCCCTGCCGAACCTGCCCACGCCCAATCGAGGGGCACCGACGGTTTGATCGCAACCGCACGGGCTTCAGGCGAGGGCATGCGGGTGACCGGGGCCGATCCGTACGCAATGAACAGCACCGTGCCTATGAACGGCACCATTGCAATCCAAACCGTGGAAATGGGCAACCGCTGGTCGCACGTTCAGAACACGGATGGTTTGCGAGTCTCGGCCGGGTTCACCTCCGGCGACGTCGCCTATACGGTCAGCATTGACAAGCCAATGCCGCGCCACCCGCTCGGAAAATATACGACATGGTCAGGCGTAGCGTATGAACACGAGATGCACGGCAACACTGGCATCGGCACGGGCAAGCTGCCGAAGGTACGGCCGGAAATCGCCCTTTGGGGCTGGGCACAGGTGAGCCGCAACGGGGAAGTGATCGCACGAGAAGCTCCTGCCCATGTCATGGTGATGACGAAGGGCCCCATCAAAGGCGTAATGCTCGAAATCGACACGGAGGACCAAGGCCTAATCGCAGAGCCGGATGGGTATATCAACGTGATGTGGCCGAAGGTCGAGGCGCTTCAAATGCCCGAGGGGCAGGAGCGGATACGACAGATCATCGGCTGGATCGCAATCGTCGGTTTCGTTGTCCTCTTCGGGGGCTTGGCCATTGTTGACCGGAACGACGTCTCACGCGCACGGGCCAAAGAGCTCTGAAAGGTTGCCAAAGGCATTCGGGTCCACGGCGAAGCGCCAGCATCGCCGCCGGCTTGAGCTGCCAGTCGTCGCTCGACCACCGCCGAGCCAAACTGACTTTGCCTTTCATGGATTTTGCCGGACAAGGCGCGCCCGCCGCCATCCAGTTGTCGATTGACTCGTATGTCTCCTCCGCCGAGATTGGCGCGGGATCCCGATCCGCTCCGGGGGCCCAGCCGCAGGTAACCAATTTGTCGTCGCGCACATGCAGCGCCACATCCTGCAGGCTGCGCCCGCTATTGGGGGCGGGACCCTTGATCTGGGCGCAGATTTCCGGCGAGGACTTTTCATGGGAACTATCGGTATTCGAGTGGGCTGATCCGGCTGGGTCGGCTCGACGGCGGCATCGAGCCACGGCTGGTGCCAGGGAAGTTCGACCTCCACATCGAACTCATTCCCTGGCGATCCTCTCACACAGAGCAGACATGCTGGAAGCGATCCCGCGGTCCAATGCTTCGTAACGGTGCTTCGACGAAATTGGAGGCTCAGGGATTCTCGAGTACATCTGCAGTTGGATGTAGCGACCGCCGAGAGCTACGCGGCTTGGAGCGCGGGCGTATCGTCTGTGAAGCGACCGGGTGCGTCGACTGGATCAACTCGCAGGTTTGGAGAAGCTTATGGCTTGGCAACTGCACGGCACGTCACCGGCAAACCGAGACGCGTTCTCTATCAAATACCCGAGCCCCATTCGCGGCAAGGTATTCCAGAAGCGTTCCTGAGGGTGGCGTGTGCCGGAATGAAGGGGTACGGGGGCTTCGCGCGAGCCAGTTATCCAATCCCCGCTCAAAAGTCTCTACCAAACATTTTGACCCATCATTGCACACGAAATCGCATGAGGGCGCGCCTGTCCTGCATGAATACTAGGGAACAATTCCGCTCGAGCGGGAGTTCGATCCTATTTCGCCGGCAGGCCCCAGCCGAGGCCGCTCTTGAAGAAATAGACGGTGTCGATCGGGACCGAGGCCTGCTCCAGGTGCGTCCTCAGTCCCAAGTGACGGGCTTCGAGGTGAGGCTGCAGCAACGCCAGATCCGGCGCGCTCAGGCGCCGCAACAGTTCGTTTCCATCTGCGCTGTCTCCCGATCAGGGCGGAAGCGCGATGGTCGCTCACAGCTGACGACGCCCAAACAAATTGTCGACAGTCAGGGAAAGTATACCTAAAAGGCGGGGAGTCTCAAAAAGCTACTATGCTGACCAGAGAATCTCGTCAGTCTGGCGATCATCAAGATGCTGCTAACAAGCAGTCTCCGCCCTGCCGGTCGAAGGTTGCCTTCCCAATCTGGTGTGCGCCTTTTGTCGAAGCCTGGTTCATCCTCTGGGGAAGCCAAGCGAATATCGACGCTGCCTGAAAACTTACGCGCAAGCGCTCCACACTCTCGGGGCGGCGCTTTCTCGATCGCCCAGAGTAGCCAAGCACCCCTTCTCTATCCCATAGTATTCGTCTTCGCCTATTGCTCCGGAACGGCAGAGGTTTGCGGACGATTTCGTGCTGCTTCGGCAATTTCCGGGATGTATTTCGTCGCCGTGCAGCTTCGGTTCACATTGGCGCGTGCGTCGAATACCTCTTTCTCGCAGACCCGCTTGGCGAGCTCGATAGGCACATGAACTGCCAGAGGCACTTCTACCTCGGATATTCCAAGCTCCCTTGCGACCTGCTGTTTCACTTCGTGCCTGCCAAGCGAAACGTCGACGCCGACATCCTCGGCATCTTCGGTTGTCGATGATGCGCCTTGCCCCGGCAGATCTTGCTGCTCGGTCTGAGCAAATGACTGCACGGCAAAGAGTTGCAACGCGAACACGGCGAGCGGCAAAATTCGTTGGAATACTCTCATGCCCGGCTCCTGCAAGTGCCTTTAACAACGGCAAAGTATTTGAAGCGTTCCAGACGCGGGGATGCGCGCGCTCAGCGGCAGTCGAGGCGGGTTTTTTCTGTTGGCGTGGAACACGGTATGGCGACCGTGGTCGCCGACAGCCGACCGTGCTGGCACATCGGAGTGTAGGAAGTTGGCTACCGAGAAAGAAAAACAAGCCAGAGACGTGTCAAACGCTTTCGGCGGTTTCGCTGAAAGCCGTGACCGACCGGCCGACGATCATCATGCTCGAAGGGGTTGACCGCTTTGTCCGATCTTCTCCGCCGTGCGCAACGTCATTGCGCCGTTCGTGGTTCCAGAATATGCAATCCGATGGCTGAACTCGTCGGGACTCGATAAATGTGAGCGCGGCATCATACTTTGCCTTCAGGACGACTGTTTCTCTGCAATGACCTCTGTCTACGCTCTTCCAGTTCGGTCGGTGTCCATCTGCTCATTCAGACGTCGTTGATAGGCAAAGCCGACAGCCGCGGCGACTGCTAAACCTGCCGCCGCCAGAAGGAGTTTGTCCTCGGTATGCTCATCGCCCGATGCGTCTTGAACAGCTAACGAAGCTTCATCGAAGGGTGCGGATGCTCTTGCGGCAGTCTCGCCCTCGTGCGGCCCAACGCCGCTATGGCGGATACCCGCAGCCAGGCGTTCTGTCTTCTCTTTAACAGTTTCCGTGGCCCCGCCGGTCAACTCGGCAGCTTCGCGTTTTATTTTACCAGCCGTTTCAAGAGCGAAATCACTGACGCTTTCCGCCAAATCACTAGATTGCTCCTTCAGGCGCTCCTTGGCGTACGATAGGTGATCCACCTGCTGCTCGCCGGGTGGCCGGGCTGAATTGGTCCGCAATAAGCTGAACAATCCCGCTCCGACAAGTGCGGTTGCGATCGGCGGACGGCGGAGGAAACGCCACCCCAAACCGGCCCCAATCGCCAAAGCAGCGCTCGGATTGGCAGCCGCCTTTGCCTTGAGATCGTCAATAATCGCCTGCGCCACCGATTGCATTGAGGCTCTTGCTTTCTCCACTAGCGCATCCTTTGCCTCAAGCGCTTCGTGTTTCAAATCGTCGGTAAACTCGGAGAGCATGTTTGGCGACCGAAGTGTCGACAAATCCTCGGCGAGCTTAGCCCGGGCAGCCTCAACTTCGTATTCAAGATGCTCAAGTTGCGGATCGGCCATCATAAATCTCTCTTGCCACCGGGGCGGGCAGGTTTGCTCGACCGAGTGTTGTCCGACCGCTGCGATTTGGCCGTTATTCCTTCCGAAGGGGTGGCGCTGCCCGGTTGCAGCTTGGCGGTGGATGGACCGCTCGATCCACTTGGGCTTGGCGAAGACGGCTGCACGGGTTCACTTGATTGCTCTTCTGATAAGGCGCTTCCAAAGGCGCCCGCAACGTCCCTTGCGACCTCCTTGAGGCCGTCCGAATTCAGCCCACGTTCCTCGGCTGCGCTCTTGAGCCGTTCGCCCGCCTTTGCTGTCGACGACTTCAATCGGTCCCCAGCTTTTTCAGCAGCATCCGTCAATCGCTCTCCTACTGGGCCGAGCGTGCGCCTCTCGACATCGCTGGCCGGTAAAGCAGCAGCTATAGCGGCACCGGCTGCGAAGCCGGCCAGGACAAAAGCCAATGGTTGTTCTTCCACCATGCGGCCAATCGTGTCCTGGAACGTTGATTGGGCTTGCTGCACCACGCGCCCTGACTTCTCGGATACGGTGCGACCGGCCTGTTCTGCGTATGCCGCGGCCGATGATGCGTAGTGACTTGCGGTTTCACTCACCTTCTCCCCAATGCCGGCTAAATTGTCGCGCATGGCCTCTGCTGTCTCGCTAGCCTCTTCCTGCGTTTTTGACGCCCCGCCGCTGGCGGTGCGTACGTGCGGAGCATTTTGGCGCCCGTTGGTTCCACGGGATTGCTCGCGATGCCCGGCACTTGAACCGCGGCTGCGCATTAGCAGCGCGCACCCTGCTGCGACGAGCAGAAGGCCTTCGGGATTGTTCCTAGCGGAGCTGAGAAGCCATTCTTTCGTTCCAAAATCCTGGACCTGTGAATTGCGGCTCATGTTAGTTGCTCCTTGGTTGTCGCAATATCCTGCTTTATCTGGCTTATGGAGTGTGTCGGCAGAAGTTCTTTTTGCGCATCAGCGCGGCCCCTATAGTAGGCGAAAGCAGCGGCAGCCGCCGTTGCGGCCGCGACGATCAGACACGACCAGTGCAGAGCTATCCCTAAGCTCGCGATTCCAAGTACGAGGGCTTGCATTAGAAGCAGAGCGGCGACCACTCCCAGCGCGCCAGCAGCAGACATCCACACACCTGCTTGGAGCTTCGTTGAGACGTTGGCGGACAGCTCCGCATGCGCCAGGCGCAACTCTTTCTGAAAGAGGTCCGCGACGTCCGCCAACACTGCCGACAGTGCTTGAGGGAGAGGCGAATTCTTCAGTTGTTCCTGTGCCATCAGATCAGTTCGCTCCCTGCCGCCTTTCCTTGATGGATTCTGGAGCGGGAGGCGCGCTCTTCAGTGTGCGGAATGTCAAAAAACCCGCTACGGCGGCCAGCCCAAACACCAAACCCGGCTTGCGCCTGGCCAAATCGGACGCTGCAAGAACCAGTTGATCGACGGATCTGTCTCGCAGGTCGTCTGCGTATCCATCAAGCCTATTCGCGAAGGTGCGCACGACCCCAGCGACTATCGGTGCATTTGTGTCGAGGTCCTCGGCCGCACGTTTGGTCGAGCTCGCCAGCTGGCCGATCACCTCGGCGCCGCTGCCGACCTGACGGTCCAACATCTCCTTCACCTGATTGGTCACGGTCGACGCGCCACCAGCGGCCGCCCGTTTGGCGGTTCCCGCTGCCCCTTGTGCTATGTCCGACGCTTTGGATAACGCGCCGCTTACGGTCGCTCCTATGTCTTCCGAGGTACCGTCACCAGCTCTTACCGCAGTCGGGGGACGCCGTTCAGAATTCCGGTTGTTCATGGTTTCCTCCATTCGAGGAGCAAACGGAGGTAAGGCCCGTTGGTTCCCAATGAGCGACTGGCTGGGGTGTCCAAGTTGCATTTTCCAACTCGGTGCGCGCATCGCGTGCCTTTGCATTCGGAATGACGAGTAGCTTGCGGGCGAGCGCAATGCGAATCACCATCTTTTCCTTTCCTGCCTGCTTCAACTCTGATGGAAGGCGCCGGGGTGGGGACCATATCTGGCGACGGTGAGCGCGACGAGGGAGAGGCTGGAGCGCGGACCTTCACGGCCGCCGCGCACCGGTCTTCGACCGCTGCGCCTGCCGCTGTCACTGGCGATCGGCGCCAAGCCTACCAGTTTGGCGATGGCCTTATTGGAAAGGGTGCCAATCTCGGGCAACTCGGCCATCAGGAGTATCGGGCGACACCCTTGACCGAACGGAAGACCTAATCGAGACAGGCCCACAGCGGGTCGTCGTCGATTAGCGAGGCGATCTCGCCCTTCAAGTCGGCGGCTCTGACGCTTGAGCAGAACAATGACCTCGTCGAGGCTGGCGAGGGGTTCGGCATCGGCGACGGCGCTTTTGCGTTGCTTCTGGATGGTGAGATCGCCAGTCACCTGGGCAAGCCGGGCGATCAGCGCCTTGAGCCGTTCTGGCCACGCTCCGCGGCGTTGGTTACAGCCGCTTGACCATGGCGTGCAAAGTGATCTGCGCGCTACGCGTTGCGCTCGTCAAAACGCGACTGCTGGTCGGCGGCATCGGCCGATCCGCCCAGCGTGTCGGCGACCGTGGCACCTCGCGCACCCATCGGCTGCTGCGCACCTGTGGTGGTGTCCATCGCTGTCTGATGCTCCATCTCTGAATTTAGCTCCGCACCTACAACCAGGATAATCACAGAAATCCAAGTCCACATCATCAAGCCGATGACTGCCCCAAGGGCTCCATACGTCGCGTTGTAGTTGGCGAAGTTTTCAAGATAGTAGGAGAATCCTATCGAGACTGCGATCCAGACCACAGCCGCGAGGAAGGCGCCCCATGTCGCCCATTTCCACTTTGCCCTTTCACGGCTGGGCCCGTAGCGGTAAATCAGCGTGGTCCCGACGCCAACCATGATGAGCATCATCGGCCACCGAAGGATCCGCACAAGGGCTTCGATCCAGCCGCCGAGGTTCAGCAGCGCAAGCACGGCCGGCACAATCCCCACCGAGACGATAAAGCCGATGCCAATGAGGATGGCGCCAAGTGTGAAGCCCAAGGCCAGGAGATTCAGGTGGATGAAGCCGCGCTTTTCTCTCTCCTCGTAGGCGATGTTCATGGCTTCGAATAGCGTCTTTATGCCGTTACTGGCGCTCCACAGTGTGACGGCAAGGCCGAAGATGAAGCCGAAGCTGAGCGCGCCAGTCTTCTGAGCGGCTAAGGACGCAAGCTGAGATCTGATGATATCCAGACCTCCCGAGGGCAGTACGCCGCCAAGGAACGCAACGTGCTCAGCGATGGTCTGAGGATCGGCGACGAAACCGTAGATGGACACGAAGGCGGCAAGCGCTGGAAAGAGGGCAAGAAGCAGATAGAATGCGGCCCCGGCCGCGATAAGCATAACACGGTCCTCTGTGAGCTCAGCGAAGACCCGCCACAGCACGTCCTTCCAGCCGCGGCCAGGAATCTCTGACGGCCATTCGGCATTGCGTCCGCGGCCCTCCGGGTCGGGCGGCCGCTCAAGTTGCACTTTACCTTCGTAAGGGTCCTCGGTTGTTTTCTTCGACATGGCCGCCGGTCCGGAGCACCTTCGTCGCGGGGAAACGTATAATAGCGCCAAAGGATGCAGGTGCAGACCTGCGCTTGCAAAATAACATCCCGGCTGCAGAAACACTGGCGTCATCCCACTTGGACCTTCGGCTCCCATGCCCATCTGCCGGGGGGATGCGACGGCTGAGCGTGCATGTTGTCGGGACGACGCAGCCTGATCTAAATCCTCATTGCGCTGGATCAGTTTTAGGACACCCGCGTTTCCAGCCATGATCTCACTCGCGCCTGAACATCAGTTCGTCGACGCCGGAAGCATTCGGCTTCATGTCGTTCAGGCCGGGCCTGCCGGGGGTAAGCCGGTCATGCTCCTGCACGGCTTCCCGGACTTCTGGATCGGCTGGAGACGGCAGATCGGTACGCTCGCTTCCGCCGGATATCGGGTCATCGTTCCCGACCAGAGGGGCTACAACACCAGCGACAAGCCAGAGGGCATCCGCGAGTACACGCTCCCCAAGCTCCTCGGCGATGTCGTCGCCCTGGCCGACGCGCTCGGCATCGGAAGGTTTCACCTCGTCGGCCATGACTGGGGCGGCATCGTCGCTTGGGCCGCCGGGGCAAAGTTGACTCATCGCCTGGACAAGCTCGTCATCCTGAATGCGCCACATCCCGAGGTGCTGTTTACCCATGCCCTACGATCTCCGACGCAGTTTCTGCGGAGCAGTTACGCGGTTTTCTTCCAGATCCCCTTGCTGCCCGAAGCCGTTTTGGGTGCGCGCCGCTCGGCCTTGCTCGCACGAGCACTCAGGACATCCAGCCGCGATGGTCGGGCAGTGATCCTCGCCCGGGCGGTTGACGACCCTGCGTTTTCCGATGAGGTGCTGGAACAGACGCGTGCCTGGATTTACGCAGGGCTTGATCAACAGTCAGCCAGCTAGTCACGGTTTCGACGTCGAATACCAACTGGGCACGTATATCGGTCTGGTCGACCATGCTACTTCAAACGCTCGTCGGTTCCGTGACAAACTTCTGATCGCCGGTCCTGGATCGTGGAAGGGATATGGTATGGTGGATTCTGATCGGATCGACAACCTGATCGCAGCGGTGCCCCCCGCCTTGGCGCTTCGCGCCGGGCTGGACCTCGGCATCTTCACCGGGCTCGGTGGCAGCGCGATGACTGCTGACAGCCTTGGGGCCGCGCCCTCTACGCGCTCGCCAGCATTGGTCTCCTCGAAGTCAAGGATGGTCAATTCGCAACGGAGCCGAAGCGTCAGCCTTCCTCGACGCGTCCAAGCCGACATATCGCGCCGGCGATCATGCGCTCCTGCTCGAGCTCTGGCGAGCCGATCTACTGACCGCGGAGTCGCTGCGACAGAACCGGCCGGCTGCGCTGCACGACTTTTCCGAAGCGGGGCCCGAGGCCGCGGCGGCCTTCAGCCGCATGCTCGCACCGGGCGGGGTGATTTTCGGCCGACATCTGGCCCGGGCGATGGACCTCTCGGCGATCGGTTCGGTGATCGACATCGGCGGGGGCCGCGGGACCATTCTCGTCGGACTTCGCGAGCAGCGGCCGCAGATTGCGGCGACGCTGATGGAACTGCCAACGGTCGCAGCGGTCGCGCCAGATATCCTGTCAGAATACGGTGCCGACGACGTGGTTGTCGAAGAGGGGGACATAACTGTCGCGCCATCGATCGGTCGGCACGATCTGGCGATCCTGAAGGCCGTCGTCCAGGTCCTTCCGCCGGACCAGGCGCGCAGTTCGATCCTGAACGCGGCGCGTTGCCTAACACTCGGAGGCGAGATCGCAATTGCGGGGCCGGGCGTCGTCGATGACGACCGCCTTGGCCCGCCTGAGGGTGTCTTTCTGAATCTCACCTTCTTGAACCTCTACCGCCACGGTGAATCGTACACTGAAGGTCAATATCGCGCATGGATGACCGAGGCTGGATTCCGGGATATCTCCAGGTCGCGCCTGACGGACGGCTCCACGTTGTTTCGTGCGCGCCTCACGGGCTGATCGTGGCTGAACAGTTGGTTTTGGATCTCCGAGGCGCCCCGACCCTATCCGGGCAGCCCACAACCTCAGCGTCGAGAGCATTGCTTGTCCTGCGTCAACCCGGAGAGAGCCATATCTCGCGCGGTACGTCCCCGGGGCTGGTCGGCTTGTCGCGCCCTGTCGTGCGTTCCTTCAGCCGCGCGAGGTAGGCGCGGGCGGCTGACCTGTCGCGTGCGTCCGTTCAGCCGTCCTTGAGTGCTTCGTCCAGTGCCGTCGTCTGGGCGTTGACGAAGGCCCGGGAGATGGCGGCTTTCGCTTCGATGGAGTCGAAGTTGTGGTAGGCGCCGGGCACTACGTGCAGGGTGCTGGCGACGCCGGCCTGCTGCAGTCGCCGGGCGTAGGTGACGTCCTCGTCGTGGAACAGGTCGTTGGTGCCGACGCCGATCCATGCGGGCGGCAGGCCGGAGAGGTCGTCGTAGCGGGCCGGGCGGCCAGCGGGGGCACGTTGCCGTCCGCGGTGGTGGGGCCGAGGTAGGAGCGCCAGCCGAACCGGTTGCTGGCCGGGCTCCAGAGGCGGAGCCGCCGCGGGTCGATGTCGGTGCGGGTGGTGGTCCGGTCATCCAGCATTGGGTAGGACAGCAGTTGCAGAACCGGATGGATCACGCCACGTTCCTTCGCCAGCAGCGCCAGCGCGGCGGCCAGACCGCCGCCGGCGCTGGCGGCACCGATGGCGATGCGTGCGGGGTCGATGTCGGGTAGCCCAGCTGCACCTGCGGCAAATGAGCAGGACGTCTGTGGACCGCATCTGGACGGCCGGCGATCGCGCATCTTTGATGCTTGGCGGCCGGCACATCCGCCCAGGCCGAGGCTGTCGCTCCCAACTTGCTTGCCGCTGAACTCTGTAGCACATTCAGACGGACCGTGTGCTTCGTCCGGAGGTGCCCCGCCGATCGTGAGGATGATCTGGACGTCAGCGGGCTGATCACCCACCGCGTCGGCATTCACTACAGGCTAGGGGGAGGTCCGACAAGCGGGACAGCCAATTGCGCGATTTGGCGCTTACGCAATGATGGCCAAGGCGTCCGCAAAGAAGCCTTCGCCACCGAAATTGCCTGATTTGAGGGCCAGCGCCATTTCGCCGTACTGAGTTCCCAATGTTCGCAACACGGGTACGCCCGCCGCGATTTCCGTGCCTAATTCGAACGCCGGAATCGCCAGGCGATCGACGACCGCGCCAGATGTCTCGCCACCGGCAACGACCAGCCTGCGGACTCCCAGCTCGACCAGCCCCCCTGCAATCATCGCGAGGGTGCGCTCGATAGTGTGGCCGGCCGCCTCCCGTCCATGGCGCTCCTGGAGCCTGGAAACCTCATCCGGGGGCGCGCTGCTGGAGATCAGAATAGGACCTTTGGTAAGGTGCTCCGTCGCCCAAGTGAGGGCACGTTCTACTGTCTCCGAAGGATCGGTTACCAGCTTTTCCGGATCAAGCCTCAGTACAGGCATGGTCTGCTCGGCTTTGGCAATCTGCGCCAGCGTCGCCCGTGAGCAGCTGCCGGCAAGGCACGCTGCCGGACCTCCGATCGGTTGTTCACGAATGGTTACCCTTTGTTGGCGCCGTGCGGTGCCGGCGGCGATCAGGCCGCGAGCGAGGCCCAATCCCAGCCCGGACGCTCCGACCGACAGGCGCTGGGCTAACGCTGCCGTGCCGATTGCTTCGAGGTCCGTCTCGAAGACGGCGTCGGCAATAGCCGCTCCGGTCCCGCTGGTAGAAAGCAGCTCTAGTCTAGTGCGGATTGCATCCGCGCCCTGAGCAACTGTAGCGAGCTCGACAAGTCCAACTGCCGCGGTGCTCTGCCGAGCCAGCACGCGGACCAGATTGGCATCGCGCATGGGATTGAGAGGATGATCCCTGAGCGAGCTCTCATTCAGCGGAACCGCACCGACGAATAGATTGCCCTTGTAGACGGTGCGATCGGTTTCAGGAAAGGCCGGTGTTACAAGGACGGATGTTTCAAGGGCATCAGCGCGCAAGGCATCGAGAACCGGGCCGATATTGCCTGCATCGGTAGAATCGAAGGTCGAGCAGATCTTGTACATCACGTGCGCCGCGCCGCGGGTGCGGAGCCAATCTTGGGCAGCGCGGGCTCGTTCAACCGCATCAGATGCGCCAACCGAACGGATTTTCAGCGAGATGACGATAGCATCGACTTCGGGTAGCGGCAGGTCAGCCGATGGAATCCCGATGGTCTGAACCGTACGTAAGCCTTGTTTCGCCAGGGTGTTCGCCAAGTCTGACGCGCCGGTATAGTCGTCCGCTATGCAACCAAGGGCGAGGGTCATAGAAGAGATCCAACAGCTTTTGAGACCCGGTCCTGCTCCACGGCAAAGGAGGCGAACCAGCCGAGCCCGTCAAGCGTCTTGGCCTTGGGACGATATTCGCAGCCAACAAAACCGCCATAGCCCAGCCGGTCCAACTCCGCGAAGATGAATCGATCGTCAAGTTCTTCACAGGTGGGTTCGTGCCTAGAGGGCACGCTTGCGATCTGGATGTGGCCAATAATCGGCAACAGGCTCCGCAGAGCCATGGTGACATCCCCATGCAGGATCTGACGGTGGTAGATGTCGAACTGAAGCTTGAGATTGGGCAGCGCAAGGTCGTGGATCAGCGATTCCGCAAAGGCGAAATCGTTCAGAAAATAGCCCGGCATGTCGCGGCCATTGATCGGTTCGATCACCAGGTCCATGCCGCGATCCGCCAGTTTTTCGGCGGTCCAGGTCAACGCTTCTCGATAGGCATCGACGGCGCCCTTGTCCTCGCGCGAGCCGAGCCCGGACATCAGATGGAGGCGCTGTGCGGCGGTGGCTTCGGCGTAAGAGAGCGCGGTCTCCACGCCGGCCTTTAGCTCATCGAAGCGCTCGGGCAACGCGGCAAGGCCGCGTTCACCTGCGGCCCAATCGCCAGACGGGAGATTGAACAGGGCCTGGGTCAGACCGTTCCGCGCCAGGCGCTCGCCGATCGCTTCCGGCGTGTGCTCGTAAGGGAACAGGAACTCTACCGCCGTGAAGCCGGCGGCCGCGGCCGCTTCAAACCGGTCGAGGAATGGCCATTCGTTGAACATCATGGTCAGATTGGCGGCGAAGCGAGGCATGATCATGCGTTCCTGGTCAGGGTTGCGTTGTGCCGGGCAGATCGATGCCGG
Organism: Mesorhizobium sp. M0633; assembly: GCF_040320645.1. Classification (NCBI taxonomy): domain Bacteria; kingdom Pseudomonadati; phylum Pseudomonadota; class Alphaproteobacteria; order Hyphomicrobiales; family Phyllobacteriaceae; genus Mesorhizobium; species Mesorhizobium sp. M0633. Next base: position 29,608 of record NZ_JAMYQC010000040.1, on the reverse strand, counting down.
TGATGCGGGCGTAGACCCGGGCGACCGAGGCATCGTCGTCGCGTCCCATTCCGCCAGCCGACGTCATCAGGAACATCTGCAGCGCGGCGGCTGCAACCGGCACCGGGTATTTGGCGCTGCGGGCCATGTCCTGGATGATGCCGAGATCCTTGACGAAGATATCGACCGCGCTGCGCTGCGTGTAGTCTCCGTCGAGCACGTGCGGCATCCGGTTCTCGAACATCCAGGAGTTGCCGGCCGAGGCCGTAATCACCTCGTAGACCTTGCGGAGGTCTAGCCCCTGGCGGGCGGCAAACACGATGGCTTCGCTCGCTGCGGCGATATGTACGCCAGCGAGCAACTGATTAATCATCTTGAATGCGGCGCCGGTGCCCGGTTCGTCCCCCAGTTCATAGAGTTTGGCTGCCATGGCATCGAGCAACGGGCGCGCCTTTGCGAACGCGGCAGGGCTGCCGGACGCGAGAATGGTGAGGGCGCCTTCCGCGGCCCGGACCGAGCCGCCACTGATTGGCGCGTCGAGATAGAGCCGCCCCGTCTCTTCCAGGCGGGCCGCGAACTTGCGTGCGAGATCGGGGTCCATCGTGGCCGAGGAGACGAAGACCGCTCCTTCGGGCAGTGTCTCGCCAACGCCATGCTCACCAAAAAGGATGGCTTCGGTTTGTGCCGCGTTGACGACGACCGAAACCACGACATCCGCATCCTGAGCCGCCTGGGCGGGGGTCGAAGCACCCCGCCCGCCTTGGGCGACGAAACGCGTAACCGCAGCTTCATCGACGTCGAAGCCGGTCACCTCGAATGCTGCGCGCTGCAGCGACTGGGCCATCCCGAACCCCATCGAGCCGAGGCCGATCACGGCGACCCTGGTCGCTTTGGTCACCGCGGGGTTTTCCCTTTGCACAGCCTGAACAGTCATCATGGAAACTCCATTTTCCGTCGGTGTCATCACTTGTTGACCAGCTTGGCGGGCGTCGTCAGCACCAGGATCGCGCCGGCCACGAGGATGGCGGCGAGCGCGTACATGGCGACGTGCGTCGTCCCGGTCAGGTCCTTGAGGTAGCCCACAAGGTAGGGACTGGCGAAGCCGGCCAGATTGCCTACCGAATTGATCAGCGCAATGCCCGCTGCGGCGCCGGTTCCCCCCAGAAAGGCTGTCGGCAAAGACCAGAAGAGCGGCGCGCAGGTGATTGCTCCAGCCGCTGCCAGCGACAGGAAGGCGATGGCGATCGTCGGGTTCGAGGACGTTGCGGCGACGATAAAGCCGACGGCTCCGAGCAGCGCCGGCACGACCAGGTGCCAGCGGCGCTCGCGGTGCCAGTCGGCGCTGCGACCGAACAGGTTCATGGTGACGACGGCACAGATGAATGGGATGGCGCTGATCAGCCCGATGTTGAGATTGCCGGTGACGCCGGTCGCCTTGACCAGGGTCGGCATCCAGAACGTCAGCCCGTATTGGCCCATCACGAAGCAGAAATAGATCAGGCACATCAGCCAGATGCGGCCGTCGCGGAATACCCCGGCGACCGAATGCGCTTCCTCCTTGCGGCGTTCCTCGCGCTCGATCTCTTCTTCGAGCACCCGCTTTTCCGCTTCGCTCAGCCACTTGGCGTCACGGATGCCATTGTCGAGGAAGAAGAAGACGGCGATGCCGAGCAGCACAGCGGGAACCGCCTCGATGAGGAACATCCACTGCCAGCCGGCAAGACCGCTATCGCCGTGGAACGAATCCATGATCCAGCCGGAAAGCGGGTTGCCGAAGATGCCGGATATCGGAATTGCGGACATGAAGACAGCGATGATCTTGGCGCGGCGGTGCGAAGGATACCAATAGGTCAGGAAAAGAATTATCCCCGGATAGAAGCCTGCCTCGGCAACGCCCAACAGGAAGCGCAGCAAATAGAACATCGGAGCCGATTCGACGAACATGAAGCCTGCCGAGATCAGACCCCAGGTGATCATGATGCGCGCGATCCACATGCGCGCACCAACCTTGTGCAGGATGATGTTGCTCGGCACCTCAAACAGAAAATAGCCGATGAAAAAGATGCCGGCGCCGAGGCCGTAGACCGTTTCGCTGAAGCCGAGTTCGGCGGACATGTCGAGCTTGGCGAAGCCGACATTGACGCGGTCTAGATAGGCGACGACGTAACACAGCATCAGAAACGGCACGATTCGCCAGAAGACCTTGCTGTAGGCGATTCTTCGGGTCTCGATTCCTGCCACTGTTTCAGCTGGCAGCGTTGGGGTGAGCACCGTCATTTCATTCCTCCCTGATTGAGGGCGTTCGTCGCTAGTTTCGCGCCACTCATCCTCACTTTTGGCAGCGCTTGCATTGACGGATAACATGGATTGGCAGCGCTGCCAACAGAAAAGTGGCAGCGCTGCCAAAAGTTTGTTGAGTTGGCCACTGCGACGTGCCAAAATGGGGCGGCCAGACAGCTCAGAGGCGGCGGTGGATTAGGGGCTCGGAAATGGTCGACCAAATAGCCGAGGGATGGGAGCGGTGCCGATGATTACCCTCACCGACGTCGCGCGCGCAGCCGGCGTTGGCGAGAGCACCGCCTCGCGCGTGCTACGGGGGCATGGATCCTTCTCGGCAAAGACGCGCGAGAGCGTTCTCAATGCCGCGACAAGCCTCGGCTATGTGCCGAACCGCATTGCCGGAACGCTGGCTTCCACCGGTTCCAGGCTCGTAGGGATTGTCATCCCCTCGCTCAGCAACATCGTCTTTCCCGACATGCTGCGGGGGGCGAACACAGTCCTCGTCGGCGCCGGCTTTCAACCCGTCATCGCGGTAACCGACTATGAATTAGGACGTGAGGAGAGCCTCATCGAGTCGCTGCTGAGCTGGCGCCCCGCCGGCGTCATGGTAGCGGGGCTCGAACACACCGAGCGCGCGGGCGCAATGCTGCGCAACTCTGGTATCCGCGTCGCCGAACTGCTCGATACCGACGGCGACGGTATCGACATCGTCGTCGGCTTTTCCAACCGCGAGGCGGGACGCGCCACCGCGGGCCATCTGGTTTCGCGCGGCTACCGGCAGATCGGCTATGTCGGCCACGACCTTAACCGCGACCTGCGCGCCGCCAAGCGCTTCGCAGGATTTCGCTCGGCACTTGTCGAGGCAGGCCTCGATCTCGCCGGAGAAGAAATCATTCCTGCCTCGTCTTCGATCCAAGCTGGGCGCGACGGGCTGGCGCGCCTCCTGGAGTGCAGCACGAATTTGGACGCTGTCTACTTTTCCAACGACGACATGGCGATCGGCGGCTATTTCCACTGCCTCACCCGCGGCATCACCATCCCCGACCGGCTGGCGATCTTCGGCTATAATGGTCTCGACGTGGCGCGCAGCGCCCCGCAGCCGCTGTCGACTATTCTCACGCCCCGCGTCGCCATAGGGGAGATGGGCGCGCGGCTGGTGTGCTCTGACGGACCACCGACGGTGGTCGATCTCGGGTTCGAACTGGTCGAGGGAGACACGACATGACCGACGTGAGGTTGAGGGAAGAGATCTGCCGGTTCGGGCGTTCGCTGTTCGAGCGCGGTCTGACGCCGGGATCGTCAGGCAATATCAGCCTGCGGCTGGATGACGGTGGCTGGCTGGTCACGCCCACCAATGCTTCGCTGGGATTTCTCGATCCCGCCCGCATTGCCCGCCTCGACGCACAGGGAAAACTTGTCTCGGGCGATGCTCCGACCAAGGAAATTCCCTTGCACACGGCTCTCTATGAGACGCGGGCAGGGGCCCGCGCCATAGTTCATTTGCATTCGACCCATGCAGTGGCCATCACCATGCTGCCCGAAATCGATCCCAAGGCGGTATTGCCGCCGATGACGCCCTATTATCTGATGCGGGCCGGCCAGACGGCGCTGGTTCCCTACTTCCGCCCCGGAGACCCGGCTGTCGCGGATGCGATCAAGGGCCTTGCCGGACGCTACTCCTCAGTGCTGCTGGCAAACCACGGTCCCGTGGTCGCGGGCGTAACGCTCGAGGCGGCCGTATTCGCCACCGAAGAGCTGGAGGAGACTGCAAAACTCTATCTGCTGTTGCGCGGCCTAAACCCCCGCTACCTTTCGCCGGAGCAGGTCAGCGATCTCGTTCGGGTTTTTGGGCTGACTTTGCCGAGGCATGACGAGCATGGCCATTAAGCAAGCCGTCTTGTCGGATGCCGAGGATGGTTCGAGCGAGGTAGCGGGCCGAAAAATTCGCCCTCGAGTTCTGCATGGAGCACGACCTCAGATCATACATCTCATGGGGACAATTCTACTGCGGCTTGGCGCAAGTGCGCCATGGAGAACACCACAACGGACTCGACCTGATGCGAGCCGGGATGTCCGGCATGGACAAGATCAACTTTCGGATCCTTTGGACGGCTCATCTCGGCCACCTCGCCTGGGCGCTTGCGTCGGCGGGTAAAGTCGGGGAGGCGATGGACGTACTCTCGAAGGCATTCCGGGCCGTCGACCAGTACGGCGAGAAAGCGTACGAGGTGGAGCTTCACCGCCTCCGCGGCGACTTGCTCTGGCAAAGGGGCGCAGTCAAGGAAGCAGAGATCGAGTTCTGCAGAGCGGTTGAGATCGCGCGGGCTCAAAAGGCGAAGTCGTGGGAGCTCCGCGCCGCCACAAGCCTTGCACGGCTACACGCCGAGCGAGGAGATAAGGCTCAGGCCCTCGAAGTCCTCTCGCCGGTCCAATCTTGGTTTATCGAGGACTTCGACACAGCCGATCTACGGGCCGCCAGAACACTTCTCCACACTTTGGAGCTGGACGCTGGGGTTGGGTGAGCCAATTGCCGTGCGGTCGCAGCGCCAACTTTGGTCGCTCGGCTTGCCCTTGGCGAATGGCCCGTATGAGTCCGACTTCCGCTGTTCAGCCGCACAATGACTGGCAGCAAATGGCGCTCTGTGCTCGTTGCCGACGACCGATTCAAACGGCAAGGCTTGGCGCTCCTCGTCCTGCTGGTGCAAGCGCTTCCCCACCTCCGCACCGTACTGCGGTCGGATTCAGCATCTTGCCGGAACTCACGATAATCGACATTCTTGCCTGCCCGACGGCCAGCGTTCCGACGGGTCGTCACGGAGCGCCCGCCCTTGCAAGAAGACGACGCCGAAAACGCATTCCAAGAGGCGATCCTCGCTTCGGTGGTTCGCTCATCGCTCGACTGCGTGATCGTCACGGACGAAGCCGGATTGGTTGTGGAATTCAACCCAGCGGCCGAGGCGACCTTCGGCTATTCGCGCGCTGAAGCGGTCGGCAGACAGATCTCGGAGCTCATCGTCCCGCCGCATCTGCGCAAGGCGCACGCAAACGGGCTTGCGGCATATCTTGCGGGTGGCGCCCCGCGGTTGCTCGGGCGTCGAACAGAGCAGACTGCCATGCGAGCGAACGGCACCGAGTTTCCGGTGGAACTAACGATCACCGAAGCCCGGAGCGGCAAACGTCGTTTCTTCACGGCGAGCTTGCGCGACCTGTCGCAGCGCCACGCTGCCGACGCCGCTCTGCGTGCCAGCGAAGCCCGGTTGGCGGCGTTCATGAAGCATGCTCCCGTAGGCATGTACCTGAAGGATACCGACGGGCGCTATCTGATCGCCAATCCCGAAATGGGAAAGGTCTTCGGCCGGCCGGCCGAGAGCGCGATCGGATTAAGCGCGGCCGACATTTTCGGACCCCAGGAGGCCGCGATGATCGCGGAAAACGATCGCCGCGTCCTGGAATCGGGACAGGCGATTGCAATCGAGGAATTTCTAAACAACGCGGTCGACTATGCCTGGAGCCTTGTCGTCCGCTTTCCCGTTCTGGGGGCCGATCAGCAGCAGGCGCGCATCGGCGGCTTCGATATTGACATTTCCGAGCAGAAGCGCGCGGCCGAGCGCCTGCTGCGAAGCGAGCGGCGCTTCCGAGACCTCACTCACCATCATCCGGTTCCGGTCGTGTTCATAGACTCGCGAACGAGGCAGCTGATTAGCGCCAATCCCGCCTTCCGCGAGATCATGGGCATAGGCCCGGATGACGAGGACCGCTTCCGGCAGCACCGCTGGTTCGCCACACGGGAAGACTATCGGCGCCTCAAAGCCCTGTCACGTCAGCAGCCGCGCGCCGACGGCGTGGAGGCTCAACTTCGGCGTCTGGACGGCTCCGCGTTTCCCGTGTCGCTGAGTTGGCGCCACATCGAGATGGACGACCGACCGGTGATCGTCGGCAGCATTCTTGATCTCACCGCAACCAAGGCGGCTGAAGCCGAACTGGCGCGGTCGCGCGAGGCATTGGCGCAGAGCGAGCGGCTCAACGCACTTGGTTCGCTGCTTGCCGGCGTCTCGCACGAACTCAACAACCCCCTGGCGGTCGTCGTCGCGCAGGCCCAGTTGCTGGAAGAATTTGTAGCCGGAACCGCCCACGCACAGCGGGCCGGCAAGATCAGGCTCGCCGCCGAGCGCTGCGCGCGCATCGTGAAGACCTTCCTGGCAATGGCGCGACAACGCCAGCCGGAGCGCCGCAGTATCGACGTCAACGATCTGATCCGCGCGGTTCTGGATATCGCCGGCTACGGTTTGCGCACGGCAGGCATCGAGGTGCAATGCCGGCTCGCCGAGGGCCTGCCGCCTCTGGAACTTGACCCTGACCAGATGCATCAGGTGTTCTACAACCTGATCGTCAACGCGCAACACGCCCTGCAGGAGATACCGGGACCGCGGCGGATCGAGATCGAAACGGCGCTTGAAGGCAATGACCTCCAGATCGTGATCGCCGACAATGGCCCCGGTGTGCCCGCCGAGATCCGGAATCGCATTTTCGATCCGTTTTTTACCACCAAGGCTCAGGGTGCGGGCACCGGGATCGGGCTCGCTTTCTCGCTCGGCGTGGTGCAGTCGCACAATGGACGGCTGGCCCTGCTTGACCGTGCGGACGGCGCGCATTTCCGATTGCTTTTGCCGGTGGAGGCCTGCACTTCGTCAGATTCAGTCGAAGGTGTTGCGGCGCACTCGGTCGCGGGCATCGGTTGCACCGCCCTTGTGGTCGATGACGAGCGGGAGGTTGGAGAAACGATGGCAGAACTACTACAGGCTGAAGGTTTTGCCGTCAGGATCGTCGAGGACGGCGCCGGCGCCAAGGCAGCGCTGATGAGTGCTGTTTTCGATGTGATCTTTTGCGATCTGCGGATGCCGAACATCGACGGCCCCGCCTTGTTCGACTGGGCCTGTCAGGCAAGCCCGGGCATAGCGGAGCGATTCGTTTTCGTTACCGGCGACACGCTCGGCGGCGCTGCGGCGCGCTTCCTTGAACGGGCCGGTCGACCAGTTGTCGAGAAGCCGTTTTCGCGCGATTCCATCCGCCGGGCACTAAGCTCGTTGGCAGACGTTCCGCGCTAGCCAACGACCCTCTTTGCGCGCTGGCGCCTTCGGACAACACCGCAGCTTCAGCGAACACGCATCGCAGTCCAGCTTGCTCGCGCAATACCGCATAAAGCCTTCATCATCGACACTGCGTTGGCGCATGGGCTCTGATTATACCGCGATGGAGCGTCCTACGTCTCAATCGGGTCGACTCAAGCCCTAGCGCGAAGGTCAGGTTTGGAGAAGCGCCGGGAATGGCAGCTCCTGGCGCATTTGGGTCCTTATCGGCTGCCGGAGAGCCAATCGCTCTCGAGTGCAGGCACTCCAGTGGAGTCCAGACGTTGCATTGGACCCTCGACCTCTACAAAAGCACACTAAGCTTCCGGTCGGGCTACGACGGCATTCCGAAGCGATCGCTTCGGTGAGAAGTCGTCGTTCTCAATCGGGCGATGGGGATACATCGGCGAAGACGGCATAAGGGAGGATGGGCCAGACCGAGCCGACGGAAAGGTCGTAGCCAAGGCGTTGGAGCGGATAGCGCCTGGCCGGGAGGCCGCCGCCAGTCAGACTTACGCGGCGCGTCGTTGAGCGAGGTGAAGACCCGAACGGGCTCGACGAGGGTCCACGGCGGTCACAATGTTGTGGTGGTGATCGCAGTAGACGCGATCCGGCGAAGTTGGCCCAGCACAAAAACGATAACCGCCGGGTACAGAAGGGTCTTCGCTCACCGGGAAGCGGCACTGATAGAGGCCTAGCTGAATGAGGGGGACGTCTCGCGAAGTTAGTCTGATATTTTCAGGCATCATGATGGTTTCCTAGTTCACAGCAATTGCCGGCTGACGGCCGCAGTGCGACCCGTCAGGGGCGAGCTTCTCTCGTTTGGGAGGCTATGGATCACCATATGGTGTTGGCAGCACCGTCAATGAAGCCCGACGCCCTGCTTCTGAAGCCAATAGTTTGCGACTTAAGGCCACACCCATAAACGCATTGGCGATCTACCATCGTGTCCCCGAGGACCCGCCCGCCGCGGTTTGTTCGGCGGGGGTGGGCCTCCTATGAGACGCGCTCTGCCGACCCCCTCGTTCACAGTCCGGACCACCTCATGCCGGGCCGCTCTAGCCGCCAAAACCCAAATCACTCTAAAACGACCGAGTTCCGACCCCTTTAATAGATATGGGCATGATGGCTGGCTATCTCCGCGAGCGGCCTTGGACTGACGGTGTGCTTCGATGATTGTCGCGCCCCGCAGAGTGGCCGGGCTTCAATTTTCTCGTTCCCGGAATGCACGGGTAACCCAGAAGCCGACATTCTCAAAGCTCAGGAGCAACCGACAGCCGGACCGGTGCATTCGATGACGTAGATCCCTGGGATGGGCCCTTTGAGGAGTCGGCAAATCATCGGTCTTGGAAAAGCGGACTCGGCTGGCTAGGCTTCGGCTTCGTGACTGGGAGGTGACCAGATTCCAAAGCCCACCTTTCTTGACATCGCCCGCCGCGCCGGGGTTGGCACGGCGACGGTTGAGCGCGTGCTGAACGGCAGGGGTGGCGTCACGCCTGCCACTGTCGAGAAGGTCGTCGCCGCCGCTCGCTCGCTCGACTATCCTCGCCGCTTGCCGGAAGCTCATCACGGGGTGATCAGGATCGAGGTCATCCTGGTGCGTCCGGACGCCACCTTCTTTGCCCGACTGTCTCGCGCTTTCGAGCGCATCGCCGCGACGCTCGATCGTTCCATCGCCGTCCACCGCACCTTTCTCGACGAGGCGGACCCGGCGGCGATCGCCAGGCGCATCCTTGATCCGGACATGCGCCGCGCCGGCCTGATCCTCGCAGTTCCCGACCACCCGCTGGTTGGCGCCGCCTTGAGGAAACTCGAGGCCGAAAACATCCCGACCGTGCAGATTGTCACTGAGATTTCCGGCACCAGCGGGGCCTATGTCGGTATCGACAATTATGCCGCCGGGCGCATGGCAGGGCTGTTGTTGTCGCGCATGCAAAGGCGGCCAGGCAAGGTGGTGGCGGTCTGCCACAGCCAGATCTACCGCGTGCACCGCGACCGCGTGCGCGGCTTCTTCGACTACCTGATGGAGACGGCGACCGAACATTTCGAACCGATCGGGGCGCTGTTCGGCCATGACGATGGAGACCGCAACGCTGAGCAGCTTCTTGAAGCCTTGAAGCGCTGGCCGGACCTTGCCGGCCTCTATAATGCAGGCGGCGCCAATTCGGCGCTCAACGATGTCCTGCGCCGAAATCCGCTCGGACGCCAGGTCTTCTTCGTCGGCCACGAGCTCACCGAGCGCAGCGCCGTTGCACTTCGCGAGGGTACGATGGATGTCGTGCTCGACCAGGCACCCGAGGCGCAGGCGAGGCGAGCCATGGACCTCGTGCTGGCGACATTGAACCTGCACGACCTGCAAGTCGAAAACCCGCCGATCCGCTTCGTCACCTTCACTGCCGAGAACCTTTGATCTGATTTGATCAAGATAGAGCGAGCTTCGCCTCCGTCACGGTGCTAACTCCCTGCGAACGGACGGGGATCGCATATGAAGTTCGCCCCCTCATCCAGCCGCTTTGCATCCGCCTTCCCCGTTGGGAGAAGAGGCTGGCGCCAAGCGTAGACGATCTCCCTTTCCCCTCGAGGAAAGGTCGGATTGCCACAAATCGGATGGCAATCCGGGTGAGGGGGCATTCTTTCACATGCAATGGCGCTCCGCGAAGGGAGGACGACTAGTGACGAGACGGCTGACGGCCTACGATCTGAGGAGCGCCAAGGGCAGCCGCAAATGGCTGCAGCTTCACGTCGACACGCCGGCTGAGGCCGCCGCGGCTGTCGCCTGCAATATCGTAATCCTCTCCAGCGAGTCCGACCACAATCTGGAATTGATCCGTGAGGCGGCGCCTTTCGCCTTCTTGTCGGTCGGCATGCCGCATGGCGCGGTCGCCTCGCCCGACGAGGCGGTACGGCTCGGCTTTGACATGATCGAGCGCGGCGCCGACGCCGTCTATTGCTCGCATTCACCGCGCTTCATCGAGGCGATGGCGGCGGAGGGCATTCCGGTTACCGGCCATGTCGGCCTGGTGCCGAACCGCGCTACTTGGACGAATTTTCGCGCCGTTGGAAAGACCGCCGAAGAAGCCTTCAAGGTGCTCCGCGCGGCCAAGGACCTTGAGAATGCCGGTGCCGCCTGCATCGAGGTCGAGGTCGTGCCGGTGCGGCTTGCCGATCACATCACGCGCTCGACCCCACTGATCACCATGGGCATGGGCTGCGGCAGCGCCTGCGACACGCAGTACCTGTTTTCCAGTGACGTGCTCGGCACCCACACCGGTCACTATCCGCGCCACGCCAAACGCTATGCCGATTTCGTGACACTAGACGCCGACCTGCAGGAAAAGCGCATCGCCGCCTTCCGCGCCTTCGGCCGCGATGTGACAGCCGGCGCCTATCCCGAAGCGAAGCACCAGGTCGACATGGACGATGCCGCCTATGACCGCTTCCTCACCCTTTCCCAATCCCTGTGAGATCGACATGGACGACCTGAAATACGGCACGCGCAACAAAAGAGGCGACTGGGCTCCGAGCGAGCCGGCAGGCACCGCGCCGCTGTTCGCCTTTCCGCCTCGTCCGCTGGCGCTGCTGAAATGGCTGCCGCACTATTTCCTGCCCTACAATCTGCTGTTCGCGCTCTCGGCGGTCGCGTGGTGGCACTACGTGCTGCCCGACGTCGAGGTCATGAAGACGCTGAGCGTCGGATGGATCTTCAGGCTCTTCCTCGTCAACTGCGCGGCGCTGCTTGTCTTCTTCGGCGTCTTCGAGCTCCGGCTCTACATTTTGAGAGTCCAGGGCAATCGCTTCAAATACAACGGCAAATGGCCCTCCGAGCAGAAGAGCAAGGCTTTCTTCTTCGAGAACCAGAACCTCGACAACATGCTGCGTACCTTCGGCACCGGCATGCCGATCTGGACGGCGATCGAGGTCGCGATCCTCTACGCCTATGCCAATGGCTACGCGCCGTGGCTGACAGTCGCCGAGCATCCCGTCTACCTGTTTTGCCTGGCGCTGGTAGTGCCAATCATCCACGAGACGCATTTCTTCTTGCTGCACCGGGCAATCCACTGGCCGCCGCTCTACAAATGGGTGCATTCGGTGCACCACAACTCCGTCAACCCGTCGCCCTGGTCGTCGCTGTCGATGCATCCCGTCGAGCAGTTCGGTTATCTCGGCGTTGCACTCTGGCACCTGGTCATCCCGTCGAACCCGCTGCTTGCGCTCTACCAGCTCCACTATGCCGGCTTCGGCGCCATTCCCGGTCATGTCGGCTTCGACAAGGTCGAACTCGGCGAGGACACCAGCATCGATAGCCACGCCTACATCCATTACCTCCATCACAAATATTTCGAGGTGAACTACGGCGACGGCCTCATCCCGTTCGACCGATGGTTGGGCACTTTCCACGACGGCAGCAAGGAAGGCGAGGCCCGCATGCAGGCCCGCTACGAGAAGAAGAAGGCGCGCGCCAACGCCGCCCAATGACAGCCCGATCAGACAGCCGAGCGAGGCGTCCGCGCAAGCCATCCCGCAAGGGCCGGAAGTCGAAGGAGGGGTGAACCGGCACTCCATCCACAAGGGAGGAAAACCGTGAAGAAGCTTTTCATTTCGACCGCGTTGGCGGCCTTGATGTCGACCAATGCGATGGCTGCAAAAATTGGCGTCAGCATCGTCAACTTCGACAACAATTTTCAGACGTTGCTGAGGGACGGCATGCAGGCCCGCGCCAAGGAGAAGGGCGCCGGCATCCAGGTCGAGGACGCGCAGAATGACGTCGCCAAGCAACTCGACCAGGTGAAGAACTTCATCGCCACCGGTGTAGACGCCATCATCGTCACGCTGGTCGACACCAATGCGTCAAGGACGCTCAGCGAGGAAGCTGCCAAGGCCGGCATCCCACTGGTCTTCGTCAACCTCGAACCGTCAGACATGGCGAATCTGCCGGAGAAACAGGTCTATGTCGGCTCTAACGAGGTGGAGTCCGGCACGCTGGAAGCGTTCGAGGTGTGCAAGATGCTGCGCGCCAAGGGCAAGTCGGCAGGTGCCAAAGCCTACATCGTCATGGGCAGCCTCGTCCACCAGGCGGCCCTGCAGCGGACCAAGGATGTCGAGCAGATCTTCGGCACCGACATGTGCAACTTCATCAAGATCGTCGACAAGCAGTCGTCCGAATGGTCGCGCGACAATGCCCAGACCCTGATGACCAACTGGTTGACCGCCGGCGGCGCGCCGGACGCCGTCATCGCCAACAATGACGAATCCGCCATCGGTGCCATCCTGGCGCTCAAGGCCAACGGCGTCGACATGAAGAACGTCGTCGTCGGCGGCATCGACGCCACACAGGACGGCTTGCAGGCGATGAAGGCCGGCGATCTCGCGGTCACCGTGTTCCAGAACGCCAAGGGCCAGGGTGGCGGCGGCGTCGACGCCGCACTCGCGCTGGCCAAGGGCGAGAAGGTCGAACGCGTCGTCTACGTGCCGTTCGAACTGGTGACCTCGGCCAACGCCGCCGACTACCTCGACAAGAACTGATCCCAGGACCGGAGCCTCCGGGCGGCATTGCCGTTCCGGAGGCCCGACCGCAACTCATAGAGGAAAAAATGTCCAGCTGGATCACGGTCTGCGGCCTCGACGATATCGAACAGGAAGGTGCCCGCCGTTTTGACCATGAAGGCCGTACCTACGCCATCTTCCGCTCGCCCTATGATGAAGTGTTCTGCACCGACGGCCTATGCACGCACGAAGCGGTACACATCGCCGACGGACTGGTCATGGATTACGAGGTCGAATGCCCCAAGCACGCGGGCGCCTTTGACTATCGCACCGGCGCGGCAAAGCGGCTGCCGCCTTGTGTCAATCTCAGGACCTATCCTGCGAGGGTCGAAGAGGGCTCCATCCTGGTTGCGATGCCAGTGACAGGAGCCTGAGGCTTGGTGGGGCAGTCGACCTGCTCCCGTACCGCTTCGGTCAGTTAACTACTATGCAAGCGGCGTGCCTAAATGTGCGCTTCCGACTATTTCTGCCTGAAAACTGCCGGTCCGCTATTCGGCCCAAAACCGCCAGGCGGCAACGCGCCTGATATCGCACTTTGAGATCAGCTTTGCCGTTTCCTGAAAACTGACATCGCAGGCGACCCCACTGGAGGTCATGGTGGCGCCATTTGCCGACCTTCATTGCGTTTCTCCAAACCTGCCGTTCGCGCTACAGCCTGATACGACCATCAGCGGGCATGGCTGCGTCCTTGGCTCCGCGCTATCAGTAATCAGTGCCGCTATCGCTTGGTTACGTCATGGTAAAAATCTGATGCTGGACATCAGAGGTCGAACGGTCGGAGTCGACCACCCAAAGCCGAAGTTCTATCCGCGACACTATCCAATTGCCCGTCGCTTGTAATCAAGAGGTCATTGGCCTAATCTGAACTGAGGGGATGAGCAGTCTCCCCGTCAGACGGCTTCCGTCCAAGCACTGCGCAAGATCCTATTGAGGGATGGCGCGCGTGAATGGTACGTTCCTTTCGATTGCACCTCACTTATTGTCGCGAATTGTCGCAACTGCTTTGATGGCTGCGGCAAACCTGCCGGTTGCGACGTTTGACGCTGCGGGCCAAGGCACGGAGCCGCCATTACGGCTCGAGGCCAGAATCCCACTCGGAGATGTGCGCGGCCGCATCGATCACATGGCGATCGATTTAAAGAGGCGGCGCTTGTTCGTTGCAGAACTCGGCAACAACAGCATGGCGGTGGTCGATCTCACCCATCGAACCGTGCTTCGCACAATCAAGGGATTACGGGAACCACAAGGTGTCGCCTACCTGCAAGGGACCGACACCCTGTATGTCGCGAATGCCGGCGACGGCTCGGTTCGATTGTTTCGAGGAGCCGATTATGCCGCTATCGGGAAAGTCGACCTAGGGGAAGATGCCGACAATGTTCGCGTGGATAGCGCGACCAATCGGGTCTTTGTAGGGTATGGCAGCGGTGCGCTGGCTGTCATCAATCCCACGACTAACCGGAAAACCGGCGATGTGCCGCTAAAGGCGCATCCCGAAAGTTTTCAGCTCGACGCGAGGACGAGCCACGCCTTTGTGAACCTGCCGGACATACATTCAATCGCGGTCGTCGACCGCACATCACTGGCTCAAATCGCAACCTGGCCGACCGCCGGTTTAGCCGGTAATTTTCCGATGGCGTTGGACGACCCTCACCAGCACGTCCTTATAGCTTTTCGCCACCCTGCGTGGCTCGGCATCTTCTCCATGGGAGACGGTTCGCTCGTCGCGACTGCGAAGATTTGCGGTGATGCCGACGATGTTTTCGTCGATTCGAAACGGCAGCGAGCCTACATCAGCTGCGGAGACGGATTCATTGACGTGATGGATACCTGGGACCCGCCATATCGACGCATCGCGCATATTCCGACTGTGTCCGGTGCACGCACTTCGCTCTTTGTTCCCGCGCTTGACCTGCTTCTTCTCGCGGTTCGAGCGAGCGGAGAGCAGCTGCCGGCAATCTGGGCGTTTCGTCCAACACCTTGAGGTGCGCACCCGTGTGGACGACACGCTCCAGATTGCCAATCGTTTTCCTGTTGAGCTGCACACCGATTGCCTATTCGGCACCGGGCGGAGATGCTTCAATGGCCAGGACCTCTAAGCCCTCAATTTCTTGCATCACGTTTCCAGCGATACCTTGCAAATCGCCGTACATGCCGACGGTCGACTCGATTACGCCTTGTTGGATGATGCTGAGCTCTATTGGATCATGCAAAACGGCATAAAATGACCGGGATGCCTGCGTTTGGTCCAACGCACAACCAGGAAGAGCTATGGGCGATGGTGGCCTTTACCCGACGTCTTCCAGAGATGTCGCAATCGGAATACGAGAAAATCACCGAAGCCTTTGAAGGGCATCATCAGGCTGGAGGTGAAGACGTGCACCGGCTGCGTTTCGCAAGTGAGTCGTACAGGGACTGCGGAAGGGCGGTCGTGATCGCTGTCCGGTCGTGAGGACGAAGGGCCGCCTGATCCTCGGCTGTAGATCGTGTTCGCGCATCAGGTGACGAATCTTCCCTGCCGCGCAGGGCGGTGACGCTTGATAGCCAGGTTCGAATTTGTTGCGGAGGGCGCTGCTGGGATCACCGGTCCTAACTTGGTAAGACGTGGGTAGGTTGGATTGTCCGGTTCAATTGGTCATGACTGCGACGCAACGTCCGCTTCCGAGACCGCGATCTGACGGAACTTCTTCCGCGATGGCAGCCTTCTTTTCAAGTTGCGACAGACGCAGGACCTCTTCGAGACAGAGCGCGCCGCCATCTCCGTTGCCGACCGTCCCGCGCCGCGAATTCACGCGGGCCAACTCGAGGACGACCTGAGGACAACCGGGGCGACGCGCGTTGGTGTATATGACGATCGGCACGGTGAAGTGGGTGGAGCTTGGTGTCCGCACGCCCTGTATGCAAGGTCACGGGCAGGTTCTGCCCCTATTCCCGACCTTGACAGCCAAGCGCAATATGCGCCAGTTGCGTCTTCGGTCGTTGCAAGCCGTTGACACGATATGATTCAGCATTGTTGGGCAGCAGCCTGAGGATTGAAACCGATATTCACCTCGTTGGAAGTCTAACGCGACTCCGTCATGATCTTCCGGCCCTGTCGAGCGACGCTGCCAAAGCCGTTGACGCCAACGCAGGTGATGAGGGCAGGCTAGATCAGTGCAGCAGATCCGCCCGGCGACTTATCTTTTCGCGGCCCGAGCCTTGCGCGACATGGGCGACGGCTTCGTGGCCGTTCTGTTGCCGGTCTATCTCCTCGCATTAGGCTTCGCGCCTCTGCAGGTCGGCATCATTGCAACCGCATCGCTGCTCGGTTCAGCGCTCTTGACCATCGCCGTCGGACTCCTTGGTGCCCGACACGATCACCGCCAACTCCTGCTTGCCGCCGCCAGTCTGATGGTCGCCACGGGTGTGGCCTTTGCTGTGGTCCACGACTACGCGCTGCTTTTGGTGATCGCCTTCGCAGGCACCATCAATCCGTCGGCCGGCAGCGTCAGCGTATTCGTGCCCTTAGAGCATGCCGTGCTCACACGCGAAGTCACCCACGCCGCGCGGACCAAGATGTTCGCG
Source organism: Mesorhizobium sp. M0633 (assembly GCF_040320645.1). NCBI lineage: Bacteria > Pseudomonadati > Pseudomonadota > Alphaproteobacteria > Hyphomicrobiales > Phyllobacteriaceae > Mesorhizobium > Mesorhizobium sp. M0633. Next base: position 13,118 of record NZ_JAMYQC010000040.1, on the reverse strand, counting down.
CGCTACAGCCTTGTGGGTGCGCTCGCAGCCGCGGTTGGCGCGCTCGCTTCGGCGACACCTGATCTTCTGGCTCCAGCCGGCCTCGATCAACTCACCGGCATCAAGGCGATGTTCGTGCTCTATGCGTTGCTGGGCCTGCTCGGCGGTCTCCTTTACGCGCAGATCCCGCAGCGCCGTCCAACGTCGGACCCTGGCAGCACGTCCGCGCTTGGCCCCTCGCGGAATATCGTTTTCAAGCTTGCGGCCCTTTTTAGCCTTGATGCCTTTGCCGGCGGCTTCCTCGTCCAGTCGCTGCTTGCCCTGTGGCTTTTCGAAAAATTCGACCTGTCGCTTTCGGAAGCGGGCTTTTTCTTCTTCTGGTCCGGCGTCCTTTCGGCGTTCTCATTCCCCGTTGCCGCCTGGCTGTCGCGGCACATCGGACTCATCAACACGATGGTGTTCACACACATTCCGTCCAGCATCGCCCTGATGCTGGCGGCGCTTGCGCCGACGCTCCCTCTGGCGCTCGCCCTGCTGCTGATCCGTGCCGCGCTTTCGCAGATGGACGTCCCGACGCGCTCATCTTACGTCATGGCGGTCGTCACGGAGGCGGAGCGGGCAGCCGCCGCGAGCTTCACATCGGTCCCGCGCAGTTTGGCTGCCGCAGCCAGTCCCGCCCTGGCGGGCGCTCTGTTCGCTGCCTCGTTCCGGGCATGGCCCCTCCTCATCTGCGGCACACTCAAAATCATTTATGATCTGCTGCTGCTGATGCAGTTCCAGAACGTCAAGCCGCCAGAGGAACGCTGATATTTCTTGAGCGGGAGGGGTCAATCGCGAAGGCAAATGTTGGAAAGGTCGTCGATCACTTCGGCTCTGACTCCGGACTTGTCGAATGCCTAATGTGACCCGACATCCTCGACGCGATGCCTGCAGACCATCACCCGCTGCGCAGCAGACAACGAAAGTCTCCGCTGGGCTCTGCCGATCAGGTAGGCCGTGCTTTGTAAAAGCGGCACCAACCATCGGGGCTGATTTCACCCGCGACAATCTCGGATGCATTCGGCTTCAGGAAATGGGTGCACCCGGCACAGCGGCGACCTTTGTTTGGAACATCCTAATAAAGCGCCACAGGCTTTGGGGTTGTTTCGGCGCCGCGCGCCGCAGGCTGACCTGTCATGCAGGAAGGACACCTGCACCGGCAAATCGCCGCGCCGGTCATCGACACCTTAAGAAATTTCCGGCGAGACAGCGCTTGCCCTGGCTCACGTTGTGCCGACCCGCAATTTATCTCACCACGATCTTCTTTAATGATCTTTCCTCTCAATCGAACCCAAAGAAGCGCCGAGTGCTGATCAGATCGATTTGAGGTACTCGATCAGATCACTCTTTTCCTGATCGGTCAGATCAAGGCCGAGATGGCCGTCATCGTGCTCCTTCTGCGCAAGACGTCGATCGGTTCCACTCCTCCTGCCAGGGGTCGATCAAGTTTAAGGACCCGACGTCTCCTCCCGGCTCGAGGTCTATTTCAATAAAACCGTAGGTCACCGTCCTGCTTCCTTGATCCCTTGCCTTCCCTTACAATCCCTTCCGGACACAGAGGAGTTCCGCCATGAGCGAAGACGCCGTCAACATGTCGATCCGCAAGTTCCTGAAGGAAGTCGGCGTCACCTCCCAGCGCAAGATCGAGGAGACGGTGCGCGAAGGGCAAATCGGCGGCAAGAAGCTGAAGGTCCGCATGACGCTGACGGCGGAAGGCACCGGCCTCAACCACGTGGTGGACGGCGAGATCGAACTTCCATAAGCCGGGCGAAGCGACCTAGCGAAACGTCCGACGCGGCCGAAAGCGGTCGAGACGGATCAGCGGTTGGAATGGCGTTTGGCCGGGTCGATGTAGTACCGCTCACCCTACGCTCTTGCGATTCTGAGGGAACGGCTCGCTCCGGGTCAATTCACGGCCATGACCCCAAGCGGACGCTCATTCGCCCAGGCGAGGTCGTGGAGGCGCCATTTCAGGCCGCTGGCGCCGTTGATCAGGATGGCCACCCCGCATCAAAAGCGCACGTACCGATTTACCAGTTGCTCCGCTTTTCGCGTTCAAATGCACAGCTTTTGGTCTCCTGCCGTTCTCTTAGGGGATGGCCGGGGAGGTTTTTCAGGCAAAGATGACTTCGGCGAACTCTCATCAGTTGGTGGCTCTGTGGCCGATGTGTCACACAGCAAGACGCAATGCCGGTTCGGGTCAAAAAGCAATTGATTGGTACGCAATGATAATTCACCTTCATATCAAGGTGGGCTTGGCTGGATGATGCAGAGGGGGACCTCTGAATGCGCCTGAGCCATTTTGTCCGTGACGGTTTGGCAAGTAGGGCACCTAGATTTGCTCTCATTCCATCATTGACGTGCCAGAAGTGCTGGCCGCCTGCCGTCGACACCAACAACAGCTTCCGATCTTCTACTTCTTCTGACTTGACACTGCCGTCGCCTCGATGCGCCGGCGGCCATCGAGAGTAGCGAGATGCGCTCAATACCCTTTGTTTCGACGATAGTGGCGATGGTAGCGGAGGTCGCGACAGCGGAGGCCGGGGGCTTTGCGGTCCGCGAGCAATCCGCCTACGGACAGGGCTCGAGCTTTGCCGGCATGGCAGCGCCGGGCGATTCGATCAGCTCGATGTTCTGGAATCCGGCGGCGGTGACCACGGTGACCAATCCGACCATCGAGGGCAATCTGACAGCCATTTTCCCGCGCTCGGAGCTTGATGTCGACCCCACGCGTTCAACGCTTACGGCGTTGGGCATTACAGGCAATGGCGGCAACGTTGGCGAGACCGGCATCGTGCCGGCGGGCTATTTTGCAGTGCCGGTCACCGACGAGTTCTATATCGGCTTGAGCGTCACCGCGCCCTATGGCCTCGCTACGACTTCGCACGCGCCATGGGTCGGGATGTTCAGCCATCTCGACGCGAAGGTGGTGTCGGTCAACGCGACTCCGGTGCTCGGCTTCAAGCTCAATGACATGATCAGCGTCGGCATCGGCATGCAGATCGAGTATTTCGACGTCGACATCGAAACGGCGCTCGCACCGACCGCCACGCCGCCACGGCAACAGCTTAAGGGCGATGACGTCAATGCCGGTTTCGTTGCCGGCGTGACGTTGACGCCTTTCGACGGCACTACCATCGGCATCGGCTACCGTTCGATGGTCAAGCATTCGCTGAACGGCAGCCAGTCCTTCGGCATCCCCGTCGTTACGCCGATCGGCACGATACCCGCGGGAACCTATCCGGTCTCCGCCGACATCACGCTACCTGAAACTGTATCGATCGGCGTGCGTCAGCGCATCAACGACGCTTTCACGGTCATGGCCGGCATGGAGTGGGCCAATTGGAGCCGCATTCAGACCGTGCCGTTCGGCGGTTCGCCGGCCCGCACGAGCTTGGCACTCGATTTCGACGATGGATGGTTCTTCTCGCTCGGTGGCGAGTACAAATACAATCCCAATTGGACGTTCCGGGCCGGTCTCGGCTATGAGATCGCACCAACCACGGACGAGCACCGCTCCATGCGCCTGCCGGATGCAGACCGCGTCTGGGCCAGCATTGGCGCGAGCTACAACTGGAACGAGCGGCTTTCGATCAACGCCGCCTATACACACCTCTTCGTAGACGATGCGCCGGTCGACGAAACGACGGCAAACATTCGTTATGCCGGTGCGGCCGACGGCCGCGTCGACATCATCTCGCTCGGCGTGCGTTACAAATTCGGCGGATAGGAGTTCAATCCCTTGGCGCGCAGTTCGGCAGGGCTGCAGGAACAAGGTCCGCGCCGTCCTTTGATGGCAGCCTCGGCCTTCAGGCGCTTGCAGGCAGCCTCCGCGAGCCTTCAGAAAAATACCTTTGGCTCACCGCCGGAGGAGTCGATCAAGTCCAAGAACTTCCGGCAAGGTAATAGCTAGCTGAACTCCGCGACGCGCAGTTGTCGCTCAAGCCATTTGGCGAGCATTGGGAAGCGATCGACCATCTGCATCGGGACATAAAGCGGGCGCTCAATCTGCTTAACAATAGGCCGGCGGACTACGAGGAGCCGCATTTCGCGCCCATGTCGCGAGGGTGAAGAACTAGCCTATCAGTTTAGTGAAGTCGTGGCGCCGCGCGCGAACATGTGCCAGCAAATTCGTTTCGTTTACGACCCCTGATTGAAAGAGATTCAGCGTGGTCGAGGCCAGAATCTGACCATCTATCGGGGTGCTGTACCATTTGGCGTCGGCGGTTACCTGGTCGACAACCCGCTGGCAGATCGCCCGATCTTTAGGTCTAAGGAACTGACTGTTCAGTGCTCGTAGCATCTCGACGCCTTGAAACGGGGAGTCACCTGTCTCCCGCGCGATACCCATGCGTGGTCTCCGAGCATGGACCCTAAACGCATTCAGGCAGAAAATTGCCATTCGTTTGAGTGGTACCGATGTCGCGTGGATAAGCGGCGGTCCGCGAGCTAATCCACCATGTCGCGCAGCGGCTACTTGCGCTTTGGCGTCCTGTACTTCTCGACCAGCCTGACCTTGTCGATGTCGATCGTCACCAGCGGTCCCAGATCGACGGTCACCCTGCCGCCTTCCTCGTCTATGCGCGTGATCTGTCCGGTAAGCTCGATCTGCTGCCCCTTCTTCACCTTGGTATGATCGATGATCGAATGCGGAAAGCTATAGCTCGGGATGGAAACGCTGACGTGGTCCTCAGTGATCCGTCTGCGGACTGTGGCTGTGATCGCCACCACGTCACCAATACCTATGCCCCGCGCCATTCCATGAGTCTGGTGCGCTCGGCGCCTTACTCAAGATATTGCTAATTATGGATGAGCCCGCTTCCTCCAATCGATGGATGAAACCGATCGTGGGCCGGTGCTACTTTGATGCATCTCGCGACTTACCCGACAAGAGTTGGCTCCAGGGGCAAAATATGAGCAAGGCGACTCTCATTGCTATCGCAATCCTCGCGATCAGTGTCGGCTGTGCCGAAGCCAAGGACCGTAAGGTCGAAACCGCGACGCTCGGCACGTACGCCAATTCGAAGAACCTGCCGGTTTGTACCGCGTCAAGCTCACTCTTCGAAGTCCTCGGTGATAAATGTTTTCTCGTCACAGGTTCGATGATCTATGGCGACATCGCCGAACTCTCCCGGACAATCACTTTGAGTTGGTAGCAACAACCTCCCAGCGCGGCCTCCATTCTCCGGTATGGCCTTCGCCCAGATGTCGACCCAGTCTTGGAAGATAGACCGCATCAGTCGTCTACCTTTGCCTGAAGCTGAAAAGCTGATCGAAACAATTCGGAATAAGGGTGCTCGTTTTACCGTACCTGGTGTGGTGGATCTTAGCGACATCGCGGCCAGCGCCGACGGCGTCGCCAAGATCGTGCTCGAGTCCATTCAGGAAATGTTGCTGAAGCTCGCCCTGCAAATGGCTCGAGACGACTTCGAGGATCGCCGAGAACGCCAGAGGCAAGGCATCGAATTGGCAAAGGCGGGCGGGAAATATGCTGGACGCCAAGCTGACCTGGTGACACACGAACGCATTATTGTCTTCCGGTCTGGCGGCAACAGTATCAGCAGGACGGCGAAGCTGACCGGCTGCAGCGAAGCGCAGGTGAAGCGCGTCTGGGCTCGACATCAGAAGGAAAGCGGGAAGCAGGAAATGTTGTCGCAAAAGTTGAGTTCTGCGACTGTGCAAAAGTCCCATGCAAAACCGTTGCCTTGATCGGGAGTTTTCGCGACTAGGGAAGGTCGCGAGAGGTGGTTTTCTTCCGTAGCTCCCTCGATCGGAACGAGAAAAAAGCGCCAATTGCTGCCGTTCGCTTGCTGCCGACGAACGACCGCTTTCCACACCGGTCATTTCATGCCGTCGCTCGGTTCGCCCGCGGGTCACTCATTGGGCTGCGTTCATCACTAACTTGACCGGCCAAGCCACCGGACAACTTCGTAAGCCAGCATAGGGCGGCGAAACCCCTTCAGCCTCAGTTCGCCAACTGGAACGGATTCGACCAATGATTCAACGGCACCAAGAACCCGTTGGCTGACGAGAATCTGGCGAGACTTGGCCTCCTCGCACAATCGAGCCGCATGATTCGACACAGTGCCAATCACCGCATAGTCCGCGCGCTGATCGAAACCGATCCGCCCTATGGTGGCGTGGCCCCGGGCGATACCGATTCCGAAGCCAAGCAAGTAGTCCCGTTTGCGCCATCGCTCTGAATGCTCGTCAATTGCGTCACGCATCGCCGCAGCCATTGAGACAGCCCTCTCGGTGTGATCGGCACAGGGCAGCGGATCATTGAAAACAACAACGATACCGTCGCCCACGAACCGCTCCAAAGTCCCCTCGTGACGGACGATTTGTTTGCCGAGACAGGAATGGTACTCGCCAAGGACCATCATTACCTCCTCGGGCTCGGCAGTCTCGGCGAAGGCTGTAAAGCCGCGCAAGTCGCAGAAAACGACGGTCACCTCGCGACGGTGGCTTTGAAGAAGCGCGTCTCCATTGCCTGCCGCAACGACAAGGTCGGCGACCTGCGCGGGAAGAAAGCGTCGGAGCCGGCCGATTCGCTCGATCTCCGTAACCTGCTCCGCCACTGTTTGTTCAAGAGAGCGATTCCATGCAGCCAATTGCGCTGCCTGATCCTCGAGGAGCCGCGTCTGGCTCTCCACGGTATCGTATAGCGCCTTCTGGCGCAGCATCGAGCGTACGCGCGCCATTAGTGCCCTGTGCTCGAACGGCTTGGTTAGATAGTCATCGCCGCCGGCATCCAACCCCTCGACCACATCTCGTGTATCGGCTTTTGCGGTCACAAGGATAACGGGGATCGATCGCAGGGAAACGTCTGCCTTAAGCGTGCGCACGACGCTTATCCCGTCGAGCTTCGGCATCATGATGTCGAGGAGGATCAGGTCCGGCTTGAGGCTGCGCACCATGGCAAGCCCCTCTTCGCCGTCCGCTGCAGTCACCACTTCGTAGCCATTCGCCTCGAGGCGCATGCGCAGGATTTCGAGATTTTCCGGCGTGTCGTCGACGGCGAGAATGCGAGGCGGATCGTGCAAGGCCCTGTCTCCTCAGGAAAGCAACTCCCGGATCTTGGCAAGCAGCTGGCGCGGACTGAATGGCTTGGCAATGTAGCCATCGCACCCTGCAGCAAGGGCCTTCGCCTCGTCGCCTGACAATGCGTAGGAGGTGACGGCGATTATCGGAATGTGCCGGAGCGCCGGGTCAGCCTTTATGCGGTTGGCAGCTTCATACCCGTCGATCACCGGAAGCTGAATATCCATCAGGATCAGGTCCGGCTTTTGCGCTGCGGCGGCAGCGACGCCGGCAGCACCGTCCGCGGCCTCGATCAGTTCGTATTCGGTGGTGGCGATGAGATCGCGCACGATCTGCCGGTTGTCCTCGGTGTCTTCCACCATCAGGATTCTCTTCCTCATGCTGCCTTCACATCCTCTCCCGCTCGGATCGGTATCTTCATGCGGAATGTCGAGCCTGAACCCGGCACGGACTCGACGCTTATGGTTCCACCATGCATTTCGACGATACGCTTCGAAATCGCCAGGCCGAGACCCGTGCCACCCTTCTGCCTGGTGCTGCTGTTGTCGACCTGTTGGAATTCATCGAAAATGAGCGCCTGGTCTGTGGGTGCAATGCCGGGACCCGTGTCGCGTACGATTATCTCGAAGTGGCCGTCGACCGCGTCGGCAAGGATGTCGATCGCGCCCCTCTCCGTGAACTTGACGGCATTGCCGGCAAGGTTGAGCAGGACTTGGGTCAGGCGGCGTTCGTCCCCGCGGCCCAGCGGAAGGTTTTCGGCGACGGTCACAGCGAGCGAAAGCCCTTTTGAACGCGCCAGCGGCTCCACAGCTGTAACGGTCGATCGAACAATTTGCCCAACGGAATAATCCTCGAGCGCCAGCGTGAGCTGACCCGCTTCGATCTTTGAAAGATCGAGCACGTCGTTGATGAGCCCCAAGAGATGACGGCCGTTTGCTTGCACGCGCGCCACGGTTGCCTTTGCTTTGTCCGGGAGCTCCCCGTAAATCCCGTCGACCAAAAGTTCGGTAAAGCCCAGAACCGAATTGAGCGGCGTCCTCAGCTCGTGGCTCATATTCGCGAGGAACTGAGACTTATGGCGGCTGGCCGCCTCTAGCTCCCGGCCTTTTTCTTCGATCTCGCGGAACAGCTTCGCGTTTTGAATGGCGAGCACCGATTGGGCTGCAAAGGTTTCCATCAGATGGACGATTTGCTGGTCGAATTCACCTGGGTTGCGTCGCCTGACGACGAGCGCGCCGACGATCTTGTTCGGCCTGAGCAGCGGAACCACCAGGACGCCGCGATATCCGGCGTCGAGGACGATCTTCTGAGCGGGAGAGGGCGTTCCTTCGCTGAGATCGGGTACCTGGACAGGCGCACGGCGCCGTGCGGCGTCGCCAATCCCGGGATCGTTCAGCCCGATGGCCTGGTCGGAAATCGCGGCAATGAGCTCATCGCCCATCCCATAAGTCGCGCGTGAGCGGAATTGTTGTCTGGTGCTGCTGAACACATAGATAGTGCCCGCATCCGTGTCCGAGAGTTGAACCGCCTTCGCCACGATCGTCTGTAGCACCGTGTCGAGATCGAGCGTCGAATTGACCGCCTTGCTGACTTCCCCGAGCGCCTCCAGTTCGCCGACTGATCGCGCAAGCTCGGCCGTGCGCGCCTGCACCTCTTGATATAGCTGCCCCAGCTGCTCGGACGTCTGGTTGACATTGCCGGCAAGCACTCCGAGCTCGTCCCGATTGACGACGGCAACCTGCTGCGCAAAGTCGCCGGCTGCTATCTGGCGCAGACGCGTCTCAATCTTCTTGACCGGCTCGATCAACGACCAGGAGATGATGTAGCCAAGCGCCAGCGCCAGCAGAATGCTACCCACCGCAAAGGAGACCACGATCAGCCGGGAGGTGCCGTACGCCCCCTTGGTCGTTTCGATGGCGGTCACCATGTCGGCTTCGGCGATGTTGACCAACTGGTTCGTCAGCCGTTCGAGGCGCTCGGCCAATGGCATGATCTCAGTTTGCTGAACCTTGCGCGCCTCGTCCGTGCGGCCGGCGCGGATGAGCTCCACGACCTGTGTCACCCCCGCCGTAAACCGGTCGTACTCTTGCCGGACCTGGCCGAGCACTGCCGCCTCACTTTCGGCCACGAACTCCATGCGGTCGAGGTCGTAGCCAAACTGGCTGAGCTGGCGCAGCGCTGCATCCAGCATCCGGTCGTCCTGAAGCAAGAGCGCGGTAGAGATGCTGTAGAGTTGGTTCGTCGTGTCGTGCTGAACCTGGCGGTAGGCTGCGATCCGGCGCTGCAGCTTGATCAACTCATTTGTTTGATCGTTGATCCCGCTCAACACCTGCAACCCGACGGCCCCGAGCACGATCAGCAGGCCGACGATCGACAGAAAGGCGATCAGCAGCTTGGTCTGCACGCGCGCCGGCAGCCGCGCAACCCAGCCCACCAGCCGGTTTGTGATGTTATTTGGATTCGTCCAAGAGGCTGAGAAGGTCACCCCGGAACTCCTCCAAGTCGAACCGGACGCCGAGATACTGTACGCGCAAGGTGCCGGTCGGGTCTATGAGCGACGTCAGGAATGTGTGATCGACGTCTCCTTTCGCCACCTTCCTCGCGAAGATGCCGTACTTGCGTCCGACCTCACGGATGGTTGTCGGATCGCCTGTGAGAAACGCCCAACCGTCCAGATCAGCGCCGAAGTCCTGTGCATATTGCTTCAGCACTTCGGGCGTATCGTGCTCCGGATCGACGGTGATCGAAACGAAGGCAACACTGGGCCCGAACGCACAACCTAGCTTGTCCTGCACGTGCGCCATGTTGGCGGTCAGCATCGGGCAGAGGTCGGGACAATAAGTATAGATGAAGGTGACGGCGACCACCTTGCCGCGAAAGTCGTGGAGCGACACGGGCGCTCCATCCTGCGACGTCAGCGTAAAATCGGGGGCCGGTCCGATCCTCGGCAGGCGCTGGTCGTGCGGCGCGTCGTGCGCGTGCGCTGGCCAGGGAACAAGCAGCGCCAACAGCAGAGCGCCGGCCAGCCACCTGCTCATATCTTCAACTCGCGCTTCAGTTCGTTGAGGAAACGCCAGTCGGTGCCTTGGGCCAGGAGCTTCTGGGGGGCGCTCTTGAGCATCCCGACCTCGTGTAGGCGCAGGGCGTAGAAGCGCAGGGTGTCCTCCGCGCTATACTCGCGCCACTGACCGTAGGGGATCTCCTTCATGACCTGGACGGCAAGGTCGTAGCGCTTAGTAAAGCCCTGGTCCAACAGGAACTGCGCGGACTGCTCGGGCTCGCTGGCGCAGAAATCCGCCGCTTTCAAGATGGCGCGGAGGGCGCGTTTGGTGGCCACCGGATTCGTGCGGACGAACTCCCGGTTCCCAGCCAGCATGCAGCAGAAGTATTGCGACCAGGGCCGGTCCACGGTGCTGCTAATGACCACATGGCCGATCTGCTGCTCCCGCATCTCCTGCGGTTCGGGGGGAAAGCCTAGGTAGGCATCGATCTTCCCCTCACTTAGGAGCCGGATGGACTCGGATCCCGGATGCGTGACGAAGTGTATGTCCTTGTGGAGGTCCAGGCCCACATACGCCGTCATAGTGGCGAGAAAGACGTATCGGCTGGAATCCAGCGCCGGCACGGCCACGGTCTTCCCCTTGAGGTCGCGAATCGCCTGGACGCGATCGGTCCCGAACAGCTCAAAGCAGCCGACGTGGAGTCCTGCCAGGATGACGATGGGATCCCCCGCCTCCAGGCGGAGAAGGAGCGGGGCGGCGAAATGGTTATTGAGGTCGGCTTCACCGGAGGCGAGGGCCGTCTCGATATCTGCGGTCCCCTCTTTTTGGAGGTAAGTGACCTCGGTGAACCCTTCGCTGCGCAGCAGTTCTTCGGCTACATACTGGGGGGCCTGACAGATGCTGGGAATCCGGACGAGCCGGATCCGCGTCGTCTCAGGCGGTGGCTCCGCAGCGGCGGCTCGCCTGGGGTGCCACCCCAGTAGCCCCGCTGTCCCCGCCAGCGTTATCCCACGCAGGAACCTCCGTCGGCTGAATCGTCCGGGGTATAGGGTATGCATGGGAACCTCCCTTCCAAATGCTGGCCAGTGTGACACCGAGAACGCTGACCGGTGGACAAGCCCGAGCGTCGGCCATGCCAGCATGGCGAGCTCCAGGCCATATATTTACTAGTTGCTCACGTCTTCAACTCGCGCTTCAGCTCGTTGAGGAAGCGCCAGTCCGTGCCCTCGGCGATGATCGTCTGTGGGCTTGACTTGATCATGCTGGCTTCATGTAGGCGCAGGGCGTAAAACCGTACGGTGTCCTCGGGCTCGTATTCGCGCCACTTGCCATAAGGCACGTCATTCATCGTCTGCAGGGCATAGTCATAGTTGGCGGTGAACCCGTTATCGACGATCTGTTGCGCGACGCGCCGTGGCTCGGTGAAACAAAGGTCCGCCGCTCTGAGAATGGCGCGCAATACGCGCTTGGTGGCAGCCGGATTGTTCCGAACGAACTCCGCATTGCCCGCCAGCATGCAGCAGAAGTACTGCGACCAGGGACGATCGATAGCACTATTTACGACCACACGGCCGATGTTGCGGGCGCGCAGCTCCTGAGGCTCGGGCGGAAAGCCGAGGAACGCATCGACCTTTCCTTCTACGAAAAGCTCCATGGGCTTTGCGGAGGGACTGGAGACCCAGCTGATGTCCTTGTCGGGATCGAGCCCGACATAAGCTGCCATGCTGGTCACGAACACATGCGGGGTTGATCCCAGTCCTTGTATGCCGACACTCTTGCCCTTCAGGTCTGTGATGCTGCGGATATTCTCTTTTCCGAAGAGTTCAAAGCAACCGGGGTGCACGCCCGCCAGCACCGTGATCGGATCTCCGGCATCGATCGCAAGGGCGAGTGGTGCGGCGAAATTCAGACTGAAATCCACCTCGCCGCGCGCGATCTTCTCCGATTGCCCGACGCCTGCTTCCGCTGCCACATAACGGACGTCGGTGAAGCCCTCTGCCCGCAGCAGTTCCTCTGCTACGTACTGCGGCGCAATGCAGATGCCACTGATCTTTGCAAGGCGGATGGAGGTGGTCTCAGGCGGGGGCTCGGCCCGGGCGCTTGTCGCTCTGCCGAGAAGGCGCGCGAGACCAGCTGCCGCAGCGCCGGCTAAGAAATGGCGGCGATTCTGGATCTGCATCGGATGCTGCTCTCCCACAAGCTGCAAACAGATTGCAGTCGGAACGAACAAAAGAGGTTCCGGCAGAAGCGGATAGTCTCGTGAGCGCGCCGAGTAGTCAAAGCGCGCCCAGTCCAGATGTGGGAGTCTTGCGCTCTCAGTCGCCGGACCAGGAATGTCCCAACCAGCGATAAGCAAATATACTCCTGATTTGCGTTTGGAGCGAGGGTAAAGCTCAATCGCTGCCAAAACACAACCTAGAGCAGCGGGGCCCGTTTTGGGTCCACATTCTACCTGAGCCACGCGAACACAGATCGCCACATCGGCTGCCCCGCAGCCTCCGACACCCGAACGTCCGCCGTACTCTTTTTCGGACCTTCGACAGCGTGTCGAATCGTCTGCATCGGATCATGGGTTTGAATTCGACCGCCGTCGAACGAACTTCTGTTTTGGCTGTGGAATGTTGCCCTTCGCCTCGTCAATTGGAACGAGCAAGTTGCGCCATGTTCAGACATTCGCGGTGCTTCTCCAGAGCGGACGTTAGCTCATCGGTAGGAGTCGACCTGCGGACCATGCCTGATGGTAGGTGTAAGGGAACGGCGTGACCCCCATGCGATGAAGCGGCGGTAGGCCGCCGCTCCGAATTTGAGCGGCCCGTCCGGCAACGCTATAATTGACCGGCAGGGGACGTTATCGATGACGCAAATCAGAGCGATGACTGAGCAGGACGTGCCGTCGGTATCGCTGCTCATTGGAGAGTCTTGGCGCAGGACGTACTCGCCAATCATGGGTGCCGAGACCGCGGCCCGCATTTCGGATGAAGATCACACGCTGCAGCGGATTGCGGCGGAACTGACAGACACCAACAAAATGTCGTTCGTGGCAGAACGGCCAGA
>NZ_JAMYQC010000039.1:0-56064 GCF_040320645.1 Mesorhizobium sp. M0633 | reverse complement strand
CCTGAAAGCCGATCCCGGAGGGCCGTCCTCCATCATTCACGCAGCTTCACGTTACGGGGTTAGCTCATACTGAACTCCTTCCGTGCCTCTGCAGCACACTCTCATCGATGAAGACCAGATGCTGCGGATCGAGGCCGGCCTGCCAAGATCGCCATCGCTGACGCCTGCGGGCAATATCGGCGCGCGCCTGCTCAAGGGCGAACAGCGTTTTTTTTGAAGCTCAGGCCCTCGCGCCTCAAGAACATCCAGACCGCGTTGTGCGAGACCTTGACCCCGCGTGCGGCCAACTCATCCTTCAAACCGTGCAGCGTCAGATGCGGTGTCTCACGTATACGCGCCTCGATGAAGGCACGGTGCGGCTCCAGCAACCTCTTGCGATGTCCACCCATCTTGCCCGGCGCGACCGAGCCAGTCACCCGATGGCGCTGCAACAACTTCACCGCCGCCGAAACCGAAATGCCGAACCGTTTGGCGGCCGACCGGCGGCTCTCGCCACCCAAAACCGCCGCTACAACACGTTCGCGAAGATCATTGGAAAGAGGTCGGGTCATCCGATGCTGGCCTCCACTCCAGCCAGCATCTTGAATCACAAAACAGATAAATCTGGAATCCCCTTTGATTCCGTCAAAGGGGGAACCGCTCTAGTGGAAGGTGTGGCGGCGGCTTGGCTGATGACGAGCATCGCCACCTCCCATGGAATGGTGGCGCTCGTCCAGTCATCGACCACCCTCCCCTATATGATCTTCTCGCTCGCGGCGGGAGCGCTCGCGGACAACTTTGACCGTCGCCGGATCATGTTGACTGCGCAACAGCTGATGGTCTGCGTATCCGCCTTCCTGGCATTCCTGACCTATGCGGGGGAAATGACACCCTGGACCCTTCTGGGTCTCACCTTCCTGATCGGCTGTGGTTGGGCATTGCACGATCCCTCTTGGCAAGCCTCGATGGGGGATATCCTGCCTCGCGAACACCTGCCTAGTGCGGTTGCGCTCAACGGCATGAGCTACAATCTCATGCGCAGCATCGGGCCGGCGATTGGCGGCCTAATCGTGGCCACAGCCGGTGCGGCCTTCGCGTTCCTCTTTAACGTCTTTTGCTACTTCGCTCTGATCGCTGCGCTGTTGCGGTGGAAAGCGGTACGGGCACGACAAGCGCTGCCGCGGGAGGCTTTCGGCAGTGCGATGGCGGCGGGCTTCCGTTACGTGCTCTTGTCGCCGAACCTTCTCAAGGTGATGTGCCGGAGTTTCATTTTCGGCCTCACCGCCGTGGTCATTTTGGCTCTCCTGCCGTTGGTCGCTCGCGATCAAAGGGACCGCAGTCACCTACGGCGTGATGCTCGGCTTCTTCGGCCTGGGAGCGATTTGCGGGGCGCTCCTCATTGGGCGGGTCCGAGAAGTTCTCTCCAACGAATGGGTCATTCGCGGTGCGTTCTTTATACTGGCGATCAGCTGCTTCTTTCTGGCATGGAGTGAGCACGTTTGACTGAGCTGTCTGCTCCTCATGCCGGCCGGTGCGGCCTGGATTCAATCATTCTCGCTGTTTAACGTCACAGTGCAGCTTTCGGCGCCGCGGTGGGTGGTTGGACGCGCCCTGTCTCTCTATCAGACGGCCACATACGGCGGCATGGCGGCGGGAAGCTGGCTTTGGGGCGAACTGGCGGATGTCCAAGGTGTTTCGGGAGCCTTCCTCGTCGCCAGCGTGGTTCTTGTGATTGGTGGACTGATGGGAATCGTTCTGCGTCAGCCGGATTTCGAAACGCTCAATCTGGATCCGACCAACAAGTTCAGCGAACCGACGCTGCAACTTGACCTGCGGCCACGAAGCGGTCCGATCATGGTGATGGTCGATTATCGTATCGATCAGAGAGATGTCCCAGAATTTCTCAGTGTGATGACATCGTGGCGAAAAGCCCGGCTGCGAGATGGCGCCAGACAATGGGCGTTGCTGCGTGACCTGGAAAAGCCCGAACTATGGACCGAGTGCTATCATGTGCCAACCTGGGTCGAGTATGTTCGCCACAACAACAGGCGGACCCAGGATGACGCCGAAATCGTTGCGCGCCTGGAAGCGCTGCACCGTGGCGATTGCCCGCCCCAGACGCATCACAAGATCGAACGCCAAACCGTGCGCGTGCACGACGATTTGCCGCTCAGGCCTCATTTGGACAGGACTTGAGCTGGCCCGTTGGTTTGAGCCGGTTACCTTGAGCCGGTGGGCTGCGAACAAGCAGGTCGAGACATTGGCCTCGATCACTTCGCAACACGCCGCTGCGCCGGGCCTCGGGTGCTCCCCTCGAAATCATTGTGTCGTATCACCGAGGGCATCACGGCCAACAGCTTCCTAGGCAACAGCCTCGCCATTGAGCCGAATATGGTCGCGAGCAGATCACCGACGAAGCGGTCGGAACCTCGGAGCCGAAGTTCGATGCCGAGGTGGCGTTCGCATGATGCGGGAAGCAGCACCACGGCGCTTGCCGGTATGTTTGCCGCCGGGAGCCGACGAACTCCTATCCTCCTGGACAAGGGCGCCGTGCGTAATTGCTTTGATTTACCGGCCGCTCAAGGCTTCCACAGTTTTCGCTTTCGAGGCGACCTTTGGAACATGCCAATGGAAATTTAACATAACGACATAAACATTTCTTTATGCGGCGTTGACAAAGAAGCGAACTGTTGTAATTGTCTCCCGCGTCGTGGTTCTCCGTACGGCGGTGCCGCAGCGGAGCTAAGAGGGAAGCCGGTGCGATGCCGGCGCTGCCCCCGCAACTGTTAGCGGCAAGCTGACCCCACTCATGTCACTGAGGCGAATAGCCTTGGGAAGACGGGTAGAGGCTATGACCCGCGAGCCAGGAGACCTGCCACGGCGAATTACGTCCACGGGCGGGGTGTCTCGGTGGCCGCTGCAGCCTGGCGTTCGTGCCGGCGTGCTAGCGCCTTCCTTGTCACCGACGCCCCAACCATCGGGGTCTGGCATGACTGTCTCTCAGCAAATTCCTGTAGCAACGCTCGGCGTGCCGCGCTTCGGTCGTCGGCGAGAACTGAAGTTCGCGCTTGAAAGTTACTGGTCCGGAAAATCTTCCGCCGCCGACCTTCTCACGACGGCGAAGGCGCTCCGTGCCGCTAGCTGGGAAGAGCAGCACGATCGCGGCGTGTCGAAAATCCCGTCGAACGACTTCTCGCTTTACGACCATGTGCTCGACACCGCAGCCATGGTCGGCGCCCTTCCGTCTCGTTACGCCTGGAATGGGGGCGAGGTCCCACTCGACATCTACTTCGCTATGGCGCGCGGCAACCAAGGTCAGACGGAGGATTGTGGGCACGGTGGTCACCAGCATGCGGCTCATCGGCCTGGTGTAACCGCGATGGAAATGACCAAGTGGTTTGACACCAACTATCACTACATTGTGCCGGAACTAAACGATGATCAAACGTTCGCTCTTTCGTCGACGAAGCCGGTCGATTACTTCCTCGAGGCTAAAGCCCTCGGCATTCACACACGCCCAGTCATCCTTGGACCGGTCACCTTCCTCAAGCTGGCGAAATCGCCTGCCGAAGGATTCGATCCCATCGCGCTCCTGCCGCGGCTGCTGCCCGTCTACGAGCAACTCCTGCAGAGGCTGAAGCTGTCTGGAGCCGACTGGGTGCAGATCGATGAGCCAGCGCTTGTCCTCGATCTGAACCCGAACGAACGAGCTGCGTTCGAATTCGCCTATGGCCAGCTGTCGAAAGCCGCGCCCGAGCTGAAGATCATGCTGGCTACCTATTTCGGGCCGCTGGGAGACAATCTCGAAACCGCGGTTTCTCTGCCCCTGGCCGGGCTGCATATTGATCTCGTGCGCGCTCCCGAGCAGCTGGAAACGATGGGTCGGCTCGCACCGAAGGATCTGGTGCTCTCGCTTGGCTTGATCGATGGCCGCAACGTCTGGCGTGCGAACCTGCCCGCCATTCTCGACCGCATCAAACCGATCGTCGCCGGCTGGCCCTTGGACCGCGTCGAGATCGCGCCTTCTTGCTCGATGCTGCATGTGCCGATCGACCTCCGCATGGAGACGGAACTCGACGCGGACATCAGGTCGTGGCTCGCCTTCGCGGCCCAGAAGACCGACGAGTTGGTGTTGCTTGCCCGGGCCCTGTCCCAAGGCAGGGATGCGGTGGCAGGCGCGTTGAAAGCGTCTGCCGAGGCCGCCGCCACTCGCGTGACATCCACGAAGATCCATGACCCGCTTGTTGAGGGACGGATCGCCAGCATTGACGACAGCATGAAGCGACGAGAGAGCGCTTTTGCCGAGCGCTCCAGAGTCCAGGCCGGCACGCTCGGGCTGCCGCCGTTCCCGACGACGACCATCGGGTCCTTCCCGCAGACGCCGCAGGTACGCAGGGCGCGGGCCGCTCATGCGAAGGGCCAGCTGAGCTATGTCGACTACGAGACCTTCCTGAAGAAGGAGATCGAGGCTGCAATTCGCTGGCAGGAAGAGATCGGGCTGGACGTGCTGGTGCACGGTGAGTTCGAACGAAACGACATGGTACAGCATTTCGGCGAGCAGCTGTCCGGCTTCGCCTTCACCCAGCATGCCTGGGTGCAGAGCTATGGGTCGCGTTACGTGCGCCCCCCCATCATCTTCGGCGACGTATCGAGGCCCAAGCCGATGACGCTGCGCTGGTGGCAATTCGCCCAGTCGCTTACGGAAAACCCTGTGAAGGGAATGCTCACAGGCCCGGTGACCATTCTCAACTGGTCTTTTGTTCGCGACGACGTACCCCGCTCCGAAGCATGCCGCCAGATCGCGCTCGCCATCCGCGACGAGGTGACGGATCTCGAATGGTCCGGCGCAAGGGTGATCCAGATCGATGAGGCCGCGTTTCGCGAAGGATTGCCACTGCGCCAGTCTGACTGGAAAGACTATCTCGACTGGGCTGTCGAATGCTTCCGGATCGCTTCAACGGGTGTAAAGGACGCGACTCAAATCCATACCCACATGTGCTACTCGGAGTTCAACGAGATCATCGACGCGATCGCTGAAATGGATGCGGATGTCATTTCGATTGAGACGTCGCGCTCGAAGATGGAACTGCTGGACGCCTTCGCGAGCTCCAAATATCCGAACGAAATCGGTCCCGGAGTCTACGACATTCACTCACCACGCGTCCCGGAAGTCGGCGAGATTTCGGATCTCGTCATGCTTGCCCGCGAGCGACTGTTGGATTCCCAACTGTGGGTAAACCCGGACTGTGGCCTCAAAACACGCAAATGGGAGGAGGTCCGCCCTGCCCTCATGAACATGGTCCATGCAGCACGTGCGCTCCGGGAGAGAGTGTAGGCCGGAGGGTTTGCTCACCATGTGGTGAGTTACCGGCTGCCGCATGTCGGCCGTGAATGTGCCAAAACGCGATCACATCCTTTGAAATAAGTCACTCGAGCGAGGATGTGCACTATCCTTCGGCACGTGTACTAATCGCGCAGGAGTAAAGGGTACCGTTTTCTCCCTGTGACGTGTCGAGTTCGAATGGGGTGTGATTGGCGTCGAGACCGCTCCAGCCATGGTTATCAGCACGCCGAGTGCGTTGTTCTCGATCAGTTCGTAAAGGACTTCTCGGCCCGGTTCATCGAAATGAGCGGGTAAATACATGACACTTCCTTTCACTTGCCGACGGGGTTCGCTGTTCACCGGCTGGCATCCGATGGCAAGCGTTCCAACGCGGCGGCGATCTGGCGCTTCGCTGCTAAGGGCAGAGGCAGGATGGGACGCGGGGGGTCGGCACGGCAAATGTCGAGCAATTCGGCAAGTGCATAGACGACGCGAAGGCTCGAGAACTCCTTGAAGAGGCTCCAGATCGGGACCAGCGCGGCATCGATCCGTCGCGCTTCGGCCGCATCGCCCTGTTGCGCCGCCGTGACGATCGTCATGCAGACCTCGGGCAGGATGCCCGCGAGGACGCTGTACCATGTGTCGGCGCCGGCGATCATGGCCTCGGCGGCGTTCCAGTCGCCGCTGTAGCCAATCGAGAACCCTTCCGGCAGCGTGCGCCTCTGGGCGGTCAGATGGCTCTTGATCGCATCGCTTTTGTCTGTCGGATTCTTGATGGCGACAATCCCAGCCACCTTTGCCAGGCGGCTGACAAGGGGTGGACTGAAATGGAAATGCGTCGTTCCTGGATTGTCGTAGACGACGATCGGCAGGCCACTTTCGCGCGCCACAGTGGAGAAATGTTCGAACACCTCGTCATCAGTAAGCGGGGTGTAGGAGGCGGCGGCAAGCAAACCCGCAGCAGCTCCAAGGGCCTTGGCGTCTTGCGCGAGCCCCACGGCTTCATCGGTGCGCAGCCCGCCTACACCCACCAGGACCGGCATTCGCCCCGCGGTTTCGTCCAAGGTCTCGGCGAGCGTCCGTCGCCGTTCCTCGCGCGACAGATACATGTAGGTGCCGGTGCTGCCGAGAAGACCGATGGAATCGACCTGAGCGGTGCCAAGCCTGGCAATCAGCTTGCGCAGAGCAACGGTATCGGCACGGCCGTCACGATCGGTCGGCGTGATGGGAAACGCGGAAAGGCCGCTCAGGAATGCCATGGCAAGGCTCCGGGTTTGTACGCGAGCGCGGGACTGGCCGGACCACAGGTCATCACAAGGCGTCCAGAGCCCGCCGCATGTCGGCGATCAGGTCCTCGGCGTCTTCAAGACCCACCGAGAGACGCATGAGGTCCTCGCCGACTCCATCGGCCATATGCGCATCCTTGCGGATCGGCTGACGAGCACGGGTCAGGCTTGCCGGATGATAGATGAGACTGTCGGCATCGCCGAGGCTGACAGCCCGGGTGATCAGGTTGAGCCGGTCCATCATCCGGCGCGCCCCCTCGAATCCAGCGTGGAGGCCAAAGGCCAACATTCCCGACCCATGGGACATCTGCTTTCGCGCCGTCACCTGATCAGGGTGCGAGTCGAGGAAGGGATAACTCACCCATGCCACCGCCGGGTGCGCCTCGAGTGCCTGAGCCACCGCAAGGGCTGTGGCGCTGTGGCGTTCCATGCGCAGCGTGAGCGTCTTCAGACCGCGCAGGATCAGGAAGGCTGACATGGGCGAGAGCGCTGCGCCGGTGATGTAGCGCAGGCCCGTTTCGTGCAGCGTGCGGAGCGTTTGCGCGTCGCCGAGAATCGCCCCGCCAAGGGCATCGCCATGCCCATTGATGTATTTAGTCAGGGAGTGGAGCACGAGGTCGGCCCCATGTTCGAGCGGCCGCTGGAGCGCGGGCGAGGCGAAGGTGCTGTCGACTGCAACCTTGACACCCCGCGCGTGGGTGCGCTCGGCAATGGCAGCGAGATCAAGGATGCGGCTCAGCGGATTCACCGGCGTCTCGAAGAAAACAAGCCGGGTCCGCTCGGTAATCGCGGCATCGAGATTTTGAGGATCGGACAGGTCGACCGCGACAACCTTGATGCCGAAGCGAGGGACCGCCTGTTCGACCATGGCAAGCGTGTTCGCATAAAGCGTCCTGTGGACGATGAGTTCATCCCCTTGGGACAGGAGCGACAGGATCAGCGTGCAGAAAGCCGCCATCCCCGAGGCAACGACCAGACCTGCCTCGGCTCCTTCCAGATTGGCAAGCCGTTGTTCGAGGATCTCCGTCGTCGGATTGTATTCGCGCGCATAGAGCCTTCCGCCAAGGGCGGCGGCGGCCTCGTTCGCTGCCACGCTTTCGAATCCATAGGTCGAGGTCAAGAAGACTGGCGGCTGAACGGCATTGGAAAAGCCGGCGGGATCGTAGCCATGATGGATCGCCCGGGTGGCAAATCCGGGACCGGTATGGTTGAGCGACCCAGTTGGAGCATCGGTTTCGGATTGATGGGAGCGGGTCATTCGGCCTCTGAGATATTTCTTGAGTTCCGAAAGATTGACGGCAAACTGGCCAATGTGAAATATCCAGTTGGCGGTGAAAGAGATGGTCCAGTCTTCAAGTGCCGGTTCTGCAGCGCGCTCGCACGCGATGGGTGCACGCCAGATATACGAAGCCCTTCGCGAGCAAATCCTCGGCGGCGTCTATGAAACCGGCAGTCAGCTGCCATCCTCCCGGGCCCTGGCAAATGACCTCGGCGTTTCGCGAACCACGGTGACGGTCGCCTATGAGCAACTGGCTGCGGAAGGTTTCATCGAAGCCCGTCAAGGCGCGCGACCTCGCGTTGCATCTTCGTTGATCGGCCCTGAGACACGCCGCATGTCCGCGAAACGGTTCGGCCCGGTTCTTCTGTCCGCCTATGGGCGACGACTGCGCGCTACACCGCCCTGGCCAGATTATCTGCCGAATGCGCTAAAGGTCGATTTCCGCTATGGCGACTTGGCGCCGTCAGATTTCCCTGCATTGATCTGGAAACGCGCGATGAACGATGCAATGGCGCAGCGCCCGTTGCGTCTTGCCTATGACGACCCTCGCGGCTCGCGCCGGCTGCGTCAGGCGCTCCAGGGCTATCTCTGGCGCGCCCGAACCCTGAGCTGCGACCTCGAGCAGATCATCATCGTCAACGGTTCGCAGCAGGGCCTCGACCTGTGCGCGCGCCTGCTTCTCGATCCCGCCGACCGCTTTGTCATCGAGGACCCGTGCTACAGGATGGCGCGTCAGGTCTTTGCCAGCACAGGCGCCTCGCCCATCCCGGTCACCGTAGACGAGGACGGGATGAAGACGGAGTTGCTGGCGGGGATTGGTGCACGACTGGCCTATGTCACGCCATCGCATCAGTTTCCGCTGGGCGGCGTCATGCCGATCACACGCCGCCACCAGCTTCTGGAATGGGCGCGGAACAACAGCGCCTATGTGATCGAGGACGACTACGACAGCGAATATCGCTACGACATCAATCCGGTCCCTCCGCTGCACAGCCTCCAGGACCACGGGGCTGTCATCTACCTCGGCACGATCTCCAAAACGCTCTCGCCGATGCTGCGCATAGGCTACCTCGTCGTCCCGCCGGAATTGCAGGAGGTCTTCGCAACCGCCAAACAATTCTCGGACCGGCATTCGCCGGTGGCTGAACAGGAGGCTCTGGCCTGTTTGATCGAAAGTGGCGGCTACGAAAGCCATGTGCGGCGTGTGCGCAGGCTGAACGGCGAGCGTCGGGAGACGTTGTTGGGCGCCTTGCGGCACAGCTTCGGCGATCGCATCGCTGTCCAGGGAGCAGAGGCCGGTCTGCACGTCGTCGTTTGGTTCGACGAACTGCCGCGATCGCGGGAAACGACCCTGGTCGAAGCCGCCCGAGGCGCGGGCCTGGGGCTACACCTGATCTCGCCCCTTTACGAGCGGCAGTCGGACGAAGGCCACATCGATCGCGTGGGGCTTGTCATGGGCTATGCCGCCTTGAGCATTCGGCAGATCGAGAAGGGCGTTGAGGTCCTGCGAGCGGTTGTCAAGCAGGTGCAAGACGCGTTGCCGGGACACGGTGGCTAAAACGGCGGGGACGTGGCGTGCTGGCGAGGATACCGACCCCTTGGGCTGAACTGCGTTTCGTTGCAAAGCCAACTGGACGGGAAAACGCCATACCATGCTGTTGATCAGGCCAGTTTGGCGGCAGATTTTCGTGCGAGACGAATTTCCGAAAGCGATGCATGACCCGGCAAGGAAAGCTGCTTCACATCCATATCGCGCCCGCTGCCTCCTATGAAATGGAGGATCTGGAGGAGGCGTAGCTTGTTGCCGGCCGAGGTGGGCTCGAGCACCCGCAAGACATAATCGACGATCTCTATCAGGCCTTGTCCACCGCCGAATGATGGAATTATCCAGCGCATGGTGCGGCATGCACCATGGCGACGCCAGAAGATCTGGACGCTCGACAAGCACCTTTCTTGAAACATTTCCCGAACCACCCGCAGCGCAAAGCCTCCCCATGAGAAAAGAGCATCCCAGTCTTTCACGCCATTGATTGCCCCGAGATCAAGGCCCGCTACCGGGATTTTCATCTGATCAGCATTGTGGTGCGGAACGCTGGAATCGACGTGCCGGATGCACAGGCGTTGAACGACACGATTGCGGCGGCGGAACAGGCGGCGCTTCGCGATGACGCCCAAAGGGACGCGCATCTTGCGGCGTGGGCCGTTGCCTACGAGGCTTTCGGCACAAAGGCCAATCGAACGCCGTGCTCGGCCGCCGCGCTTCTCAAGCGGGTGCGGAAAGATGGCTCTCTCCCGCGGATATCCCCACTGGTTGATGCCTACAATGCCGTCAGCGTGTTGTATGGCGTTCCGATTGGCGGGGAGGATCTCGATCTTTGCCAAGGGGTCCCGAGACTTTTAATTGCGAAGGGAGCGGAGCCATTCGACACGATCCAGCAAGGTGAAATGGTAACCGAGCATCCCGAACCGGGCGAAGTCATCTGGTGCGATGATGCCGGTGTCACGTGCCGCCGCTGGAACTGGCGGCAGGGGCGGCGCACCATGGTCACGGTCCATACCCGCGCCATGTGGCTCGTGCTGGAAGCCCTCGGCCCAATGTCAGCTAAACAGATGACGGCCACCGGAGAGCATCTGATGGGACTTATCCAAGCGTTGTGCCCGGGTGCGCGAATCGAAACCGCGCGAATCGACGAGTCCACTACATCTCGTGTTCCTTAGGGTATGGCCCCACCTTTCGGAGAAACACCCCACTCAGCCCTGTCCGGATCTGGCGCTCCTTGCTCGCTCCGCTGGCCTACACAGTTGATTGCGAACGACCCAGAACGGCTCTCGAAAACGAGCGTCGAACGAAATCAGATCACCGCTTGTTCTCCCTTAGCGTTGTTTGGCGTACTTTTATCGATGCCCTCCAGTGTTGGATGGTCCAAATTACGCAAGCTCGGTCGAGTGATCGCGGAGAAGCTTAATGTCGACTACATCGAAATTCATGGAGCGGTACGGACAACGGGTGCGAACCCGGGACGTCGTCCCGGTGTCGTCAGGCTCTCCCGTCCGACTGAGCCTCAGTTTTCTTCACGGCGCGAATACTCCTGAGGCCGCCCGGATTCTCGTCAAGAGACAGCTGCCGCTCAGGACGGCCCACGCGATACTCACGGAGATGGTCGATCACGGCAAGGCGTTCGTGACGGTTCCTTGCGTCGACGACCTATTGGCACTGAAGAATGAACTGTCGTCCGCAGGCGTGATCGCGAAGGTTCATGCGCCGCGGCCGATAAGTGTTCGCGAAGTCCGGGATCGCACGAAGCTCTCTCAGGAGGCATTCTCCGTGAGGTATGGCCTCGATCTGGCAACGCTTCGAAACTGGGAGCAAGGTCGCTCGAAACCGGATGCAGCGGCGAATACTCTCCTTTGGACCATCGCCCGGAATCCGGAAGCAGTCGAAGAATCGCTGGACATGGAGGACGGAGTGGCTGCCTCTTCGCCCTAAGGGGGCCGATCACTTCGGCGCGCGGCAATTCGGCCGCCAGCGCGATGGCCGGCCGCCGCGCGGTATCGACAGCGCGCGAGCCTCATGCGTCAGACGCCTTCCTTGGCATGTCGCACGCCAGATCCCAAACATGATTCCATCGCAACGAGCTGGTGACGGAAGCAGTGTCTGCACTTTGGAAACGAGCCATTTGCGTTCTCATGGACGTCGCGACTCGTCTCATCCAGTAAAAGTCGCAATCATTGTCAATTGCGATGTTCCGCAGTCAGCTGGCCGTTTATTTTCCTAAGATCTGCGTTATAGGCCGGGGCGTTGTAGACGTTTCGGCGGGTAAAATGGGATAGGCGACCTCGGGTGCCTTTCCGGTCAGCGAGTTGAGGAAGGCAACAAGCAGGTCGACTTCTTCGTCCGCCAGTACCACGCCAAGCTGGGTGGTTCCCATGATGGCAACGGCCTGTTTCAGATCCCAAACCTTGCCCGAATGAAAGTATGGCGCGGTGAGTGCAACGTTGCGCAGCGGCGCCACGCGGAAAACATAGGAATCCTCGGCTGCATTGGTGACCGCAAATCGGCCTTTGTCTTTTTCCGGCAGGACCTCGGCGCTGGGCTGTTCCACGAGGCCGAATGGGTAATAGGCTTCCCCACCAACGTTGATGCCGGCATGGCAGGACGAGCAGCCTTTGTCCATGAAAAGCGCCAGGCCCTGTTTCTGTTCGGAAGTCATGGCGGCGTCATCGCCATTGAGGAAGCCGTCGAAGGGGGCCGGCGTGACCAGTGTCGCCTCGAAGGCTTCGATTGCCTTGGCGACGTTGTCGAAGGTGACGCGATCGGCTTCAGCCGGAAAAGCTGCATCGAACCACTCGAGATATTGCGGCATCGACTTGAGCGTGGCGATGACTTGACCCGGTGTATTGGCCATTTCGACGCCGGCTTGGACCGGTCCTTTCGCCTGAGCCTTCAGGTCTTCGGCACGACCGTCCCAGAACTGGGCGATGTTGAAGACAGCGTTCAGTACAGTCGGCGCGTTGCGCGGTCCCTTCTGCCAACCATGGCCGATCGAGGTTTCATGATTGTCGTCGCCGCCGGTGGCCAAGTTGTGGCACGAGTTGCACGACAAGACGCCTGACGCCGAGACGCGTGGATCGAAGAACAGTGCCTTGCCGAGGGCGATCTTCTCCGGTGTGATCGGGTTGTTAGCGACTACCGGCGTGGTGGGTGGCAAAGCCTTGAAAGTGGCCAGTGCCGTTTCTCTGAGGTCTGCGGGGATCGAATCCGCAGCAAAAGTGATGGCTGTCAGCAAGGGGACAGCCATCGTACTGAATAGGATTTTCATAAATGATCTCGCTGCGTCGTGCACGCAGCCACTCTGGGATATGCGGCTCATGAACGCCCTGCGCTAGATCAGTTGCGGGAGAGGACCGGGTGGTCTGAAACCTGTTTTTGCGGCAGAGGTTGGACTGTCCCGGAATTGAATGGTCTTCTCGACTGGATTTCAGGGAGGCGGAGGATCGCTGCTCGGCAAGCGGCGGCGCCGGAGCCGTGCTTCGGTTCTCTCTGCGCCTTCAACTATGAAGAAATCGGGGCCGCCACCGTGTCAGATTCGGTTTGGGGCCGGTTATCTGTTCCGCAGCAGGTCCTGCTCGACTTCCGCCTGCCTTCGTCAGATCGACGTGGGCCCAAATCGATCCGCGATAGTGTCTCGTAGCACCTTTGCGGGACGATCTTATTTCGACTGTAGAGGGCCGTTTCGGGTGAGCAAAAATTACACAAATTTCAAAGGGCGCCCGAGTAGCTGTTTTGATTGGCTTGTGAGGCCTATAGCCTCCATCGAGCGAATATTGGCAGACGACGGAGCACAATTTTGGCTTCGTTTATCATCTTGCTTCAATGGGACAACTTCTTTGCAATAACTAGACGGCAATTTACCGTCACGAATTTGCGAGAACCAAGTCCCACGCAGTGGTTTCACATCAGAAACATTGCAGTCCTGCCGCGAGAAGCTGATTTACAAATACAACAAGATGATCGACGTCGCCACAGCGCAAAATGTTGTTTGTCCGCTATAGTACGCTCCAGATGCCGGCGAAATCTCGATACAATAACCTCGTCGGCGTACCCGCTCCAGCCTCACACACGACTGCGACGCCTATACTTGCGCTTTTCCACTGCCCGACATGCAGGCAGCGAGCCATTGCATCGCGGAGGTTGCATCTTCCAATATGGCGACCTGTTTCGCAAAGCGGAAAAAAGTCTTGCGCGCTGCGCTCGCAGGTTTTCGTCCGTTGTATGCATCAAAGCACGCCCTGAGGGCGGCTTCGTAGATCCGGTCTCTGCGATCTTCTGGCCATTCGTTGAGAAAATCGATAGCATCCGCAGGACTGGCAATCTCTTGCACGATGTGCGCTGCACGCCTTACGAAAAGTGGGCTGCTGAAAGTCCCTGAGCTCATTCGTTCCTCTCGACCTGCTGAGCCGCTAGTTTGCGTGAACAGGCGCCTCCTCTACACCCGCCCACCATTGCGGAATGTGTTGTCACAGCGATAGCGGTTCAATAGCAAAGCAGCGGCGTGATGTCCTCGGTTTACCAGCGGGCCAATCCCTAACATCCTGTTGCGAGAGCGGCTCACCGGATGAATCTAGATCGTTTCGACCATTGCGAATCAACGCTTGATACTTCCTCCACGCGCTACCAGTAAGCGGCCACTGCTCTGTCATTGATTTCACAGCCAAAGAGAGGATGGCGAAACAGAAATAGCCCGCTTCGTTCGAGATTACTGGTCATTTCGACGCAAAGCTTACGGCCGAGACGCGCCTGAAAATGCGCAAGGACCGCGGCAGGTCGCCAACAACGGACGGATCAACGGTCACGACGGCGGGATACCGCGCCATAGATCTCGCTGGACGAGCATCGCAATAATCCTGTCGAGACCTTGGTTGCTTTCAGCGGAGACCGCCACTATGAAGCGACGCTTCGCCGACTGTGTTTCACGCCGCCTGGAGAGTTTCATGACAGAAGAAGCCGAAAAAAACATCGACACCCTCATCGAGCTCACGGCCGATGTCGTCTCAGCCTATGTCTCCAACAATCCGATCCCGGTGGGGGATCTCCCTGCCCTCATCGGCCAAGTGCACGCGGCTCTGAAAGGGACGGCCGGAGGTGTCTCTGCAGAAGAGCCGGTTGCCCTTACGCCTGCAGTCCCGATCAGGAAGTCGGTCACACCGGACTACATCATCTCCCTTGAGGACGGGAAGAAATTCAAATCGCTAAAGCGCCATCTGTCGACCCACTATGGGCTGACGCCGGATGGATATCGGGCCAAATGGGGCCTGCCGGCGGATTATCCCATGGTCGCGCCGAACTACGCCGCGGCGCGCTCGTCATTGGCCAAGACGATGGGGCTCGGCCGCAAACCGAAAGCGCCGGAAGCGCCGGAGCCGGCCCCGACGAAGCGAACCCGCAAGAAGGTCGCGGCTTGATTTCGGCAATCGAGATTCGTTCTGGAGCGTTGCAGACATCGGCTTAATCTGCGCGTCATATGAAAAGGCGGGGCCAACCCCGCCTTCCTTTCAAACAACTTTGTTTCATGAGGAATTCGCGACGTCTGCAGCAATCTGCTGCCCTCTGTTTTTGCTCGCTCCTATCGAGCGGCCGTGAGGACCTCCGGACCTACGCGCCCACTCTTGCCAAGACGCAGGAGAAAATTTCAACCAGCTTTGCTGAGGCTGCCGGCGGAGGATTTGCCGGTGCGGCGATCCTGCTCGATCTCATAGTTGATCTTCTGGCCGTCAGCGAGGGTCGAGAGGCCCGCGCGCTCGACAGCGGAAATGTGGACGAAAACATCCGGACCGCCATTGTCGGGCTGGATAAATCCAAACCCCTTGGTGCTGTTGAACCACTTTACCGTTCCAGTAGGCATATACGTGTTCCTCCTTAACAATTGCAACGTGGGCAGGCCATTAGGCCTGCCCGACTCATAGCCGAGACTTGGGCGCAGCAAAAAGCGAAAAATTGTTAAGCCCCGATCAGCTGGCGCACTCCATTTTGGCCGTAGTCGCCAGCAAGCACTGTCCTACACTACCGCTCGAGCATGGCCGGAAGCGCCCGATCCTTCCAACGCTCCTCAGCGCCACGTCTATGGCTGGTGCTTGGAGGCATGGGACGTAAGGCCACCAGGTCAAAGGCCAGGTAGTTCACGGAGCTACCTTCGTGCATAACGGCTTGGCAAGCACTTGAAGGAGTTTCGAATTGGATTGTTTCAAGAGGGTCGAGGAGTTAATCGATGCCACCAGCGTGGAAGCGATCGATAACGCGCGCGTTTTGCTGGACCAGTTCAAGGGCAAGTCAGAAACAATCGCCCAAGCGATCGACGACTTCCTACTTGATTTCATGACCTTGCTGTTTCTGGTAGAAGCTAACCGCGAGCGGATTCCACAATCCGGCGAGGCGGTTGGCGCGGATCAGATTGAGCAGGATCAGGCTGTTACTCACCCGATGCTCTTGACCTTAGGGACCACGCCGCCAGGGATGCGTTTGCAGCCGCAAAGAAGGCAAAATCTGTTCGCCGTTAAACCGAGCACAGCCAGGCGGTATTTACGCAGATGAATTCGATCGCGACCGCCAAATTCTTCTGTTTGGTACCCAGCGACGACGGCAAGCGCGGACAGCTTCCGTGCTGCTGTCCTCCAGCGACAAACGTGCCTGCATGCCCCCTATCCACGGCGAGCTCGACGGTTGTTTCTCACGTTTGACCAAGGTCCCGCGCAAACACTCCCCTTTCCCGCAGCAACTCATCAGGCTCAACGGCCTCGCGGCAGGCGCATTACGCCAGAAGCGCGCAACCGCATCGTTTTTTCCCGCCCGACTCTTACGATCTTCGTTTTCCGACGCCTCGCGGATATCGCCCAACTCGCCGATTTTTGGATCAGATCCGTCCTAGCGCGCGAGCAGGCTTCGCGCTCGAGTTGGCTGGGCTGCTCACGCCTCTGCCCTTCAGCATCGACCCGGTCTGGCTGTCGAGGACAGGGTTCCGCTGGGGCGACCAACATCTCCATTCTCACCGTCAGTGCAGCGGCCATTCGAAGCGCATCCTATACCCCTCCCCGGCAGCGCGCCTAATCGTCTTCTGAACGAAGAAGATATTCTCAGCCGCGCGCGCGTCGCGTTCGGCCCTGTCTGATGTCCGACAATGTCGGATGCGCAACATGGCAGAGCCCGATTTGTCCACTGCCTCGAACGGTTTTCTGATCTGGCACGGTGCATGCTTGGTCATCCGCAAGGCGTCGCGGACCAAGGAGAATCCGTCCCATGATCACCTCACCAAGAAATACCGCCGCAAGTCTCCTGGGTCCATCCAAAGATGAGGCTCGAGTAAGGCCTGGCCCCATGAAGAGCTTATTCATCTGGCTCGGCGCTGCCCGCCGATCCTCCCACGCGGGGAGACGGGGACGCAGCGCCTTCATCAAAATGAGGAACAAATCACGTTGCCTTGAACCTTGCCTTTCGACCAGCCACCACAACCGGAGCCATCGATCGTCCGCCTGGCTGCGCAACGCGTTCATTGCCACCGCGCTGGCCCTGGTGACGACCGCTCCGGCTCTGGCCGCCACCGACGGCGGCAAGGTGACGGATTTCCTGCTCGACAACGGCATGGAAGTGGTCGTCATCCCCGATCACCGCGCGCCGATCGTCACTCATATGGTCTGGTACAAGATCGGCAGCGCCGACGAGCCACCCGGCAAATCCGGCCTTGCCCATTTCCTCAAGCATCTGATGTTCAAGGCGACGATCAACCACGCCGCCGGCGAGTTCGACCGAGCCGTCTCAGCCATTGGCGGCTACAATAACGCCTTCACCGCCTATGACTACACCACCTTCCTCGAGACGGTGGCGCCCTCGGCGTTGGGTGAGATGATGGGCTTCGAGGCCGATCGCATGTTTAACCTCATCCTCAACGACGATGATATCAAGACCGAGCGCGACGTGATCCTGGAGGAGCGCCGTTGGCACAGAGAGACGAACCCGCAGGCTCTGCTGGACGAGGAGGTCAACGCGACGTTGCGGCAGAACCAGCCCTACCGCATTCCGGTCATCGGCTGGATGCAAGAGATGGAGAAGCTGAACGGCACCGACGCATTCACCATCTACAACAAATACTACCGACCGAACAACGCCGTGCTGGTGGTGGCCGGCGACGTAGAGCCTGAGACGGTGAAGGCGCTGGCCGAGAAGACCTATGGCAAGGTTGTGCGCGGGCCGGACCTGCCCCCGCGCAACCGTTCGGTCGAGCCGGAGCAGAACACCAGGCGCACAGTGACGCTGACCGATGCGCGCGTTTCGGTGCCGAGCTTTTCCACTCAATGGGTGGTGCCGTCCTATCATACGGCAGAGCCCGGCGAGGCCGAGGCGCTCGACCTGATGGCCGAGATCCTCGGCGGCGGTACCCGCAGCCGGCTATATCAGGAGCTTGTCGTCAAGCAAGGCATAGCCTCGGCGGCCGGCGCCTCCTTTCAGGGCACCATGCTAGACGACACCAATTTCACCATCTCCGGCTCGCCGCGCGGCGATGCAAAGCTCGTCGATCTCGAAGCGGCGGCCGTTGCCGAAGTCGCCCGGATCGCCAAGGATGGCGTCACCAGCGACGAGCTGGACAAGGCCAAAGACCGCTATATCCGCTCGGTGATTTTTGCGCACGACGAGCTGGACCATATCGCCAACATTTATGGCAAGACACTCACCACCGGTGGCAATGTGAAGGACGTGCTCGAGAGGCCGGACCGCGTCCGCAAGGTCACCACCGACGAGGTCAAGGCGGTCGCCGCGCGTTATCTGGTGCTCGACCATTCGACCACAGGCTATCTTTTGCCGCAGCAACAGGCGGGGAATTGATCATGAGCTCCATCCCCATGCAAATGCGCCGGCCGGTCTTCCCTCGGCGCGCCTTCGCCACCCTGTTCCTCTCCATCCTCTTTCTTATCTTGCGGGCGCTCGCCCGGTAAACGGGATCTGTTTAAAAGCCGCGAGGATCGGTTTCGCGGGCCTTGCCAGGCATTTGCCGGTTCAGGCGTCATTATTGGGGTGCGCTCCTCCTCAGGCCAGCCTATCTTCGAGTCGATAGAGTCGCCGATTCGTGGTCCGCAGATTGTAGGCGCAGGCCACCAGCATCCACTCGGCGCGGCTGGCGAAGCCGAAGTCCGTTGTTCAATCGTTCGACTAGTAGAACCGCGAGGCATCTTCTAGCGTATTCAGGTATTCTCCCTTTCCAGTTGGGTATCGTGGTCTACCAGCGGTCTGGCCGAGGCCCTATAAGGAACCCGGACGTCGCGGAGTACACACCGCACCTGCTATATATACCTGCTGCGTTGAGGAGGAATCCGGTATTGCCCCTGTGCCTGCCGATGATCGGTCACCTGAGATCCCCTGACCTGTTTGGACCCATTGATCGCCTGCCGGCACTTGGCACGCGGACTAGCGAGCGGATATTCGAGGTCCTCAACCCGTCGACTGGCGAAGTGCTGGCAGAACTACCCGACATGGGTGTCGAGGAGACATGCGCTGCGATCGACAAAGCCTATGTCGCTCAGCCTGGATGGGCAGGGTTGACCGCACGTGAGCGCAGCGACGTTCTATGGCGATGGCATCAGTTGATCATCGACCACGCCGACGATCTCGCCGCGATTCTCACCGCGGAGATGGGCAAGCCGCTTGCAGAAGCCAAGTCGGAGATATCGCATGCTGCGGCGTATCTGCAATGGTACGCCGAGGAGGCCAATCGCGTCTATGGCGAGACGATCTCCGCACCATCGATGGACCGCCGAATGCTGGTAATCAAGCAGCCCATCGGAGTTGTTGGCACGATAACGCCATGGAATTTCCCGGCCTCGATGGTGGCGCGCAAAATCTCGCCAGCCTTGGCGGCGGGCTGCACGATCGTCCTGAAGCCCGCTGAACAGACGCCGCTCGTGGCGGGAGCAATGTTCGCCCTCGCCCATCAGGCTGGCTTTCCCGAAGGCGTCGTCAACCTGATCTATGCGTCCGAAGGTGACGCGGTCGGCCGCGAACTTTGTACCAATCCCAAGGTCCGCAAGATCAGCTTCACCGGGTCGACTGAGATCGGGCGCCTTCTCATGCGCCAGTGCTCGGACCAGATCAAAAAAGTCAGCCTTGAGCTCGGCGGCAATGCACCTTTCATCGTCTTCGATGATGCAGATATCGATGCCGCGGTTGACGGTGCGATCCAGGCGAAGTTCCGCAATGCCGGCCAGACCTGCGTTTCGGCGAACCGCCTTTACGTCCAGTCGGGCGTTCACGACGAGTTCGTCGAGAAATTCGTGCAACGGGCTCGCCAACTTCAAGTTGGTGACGGTTTCGCTCCCGGAGTGGACATCGGACCGCTGATCGACAAGCACGCTTTGGCCAAGATCGAATCCCATATTGCCGATGCCGTCGCCAAAGGCGGCGCAATTCGATGCGGGGGCAAACGCATCGGCACGAATGGCACGTTTTTCCAACCGACAGTCCTGACCGGTGTCTCCAGCGAGATGACCGTCGCGCAAGAAGAGACATTCGGGCCGTTGGCACCGATTATTCGCTTCAAAGATGCGGATCAGGTCGTGCGTGAGGCCAACGACACGATCTACGGCCTCGCGGCCTACTTTTATGCCTCCAACCTGAAGCGTGTCTGGCGTGTGGCCGAGGCCTTGGAATATGGAATGGTCGGGGTAAATACCGGCCGGATGTCTTCAGAAGCGGCGCCGTTCGGTGGGATAAAACAGTCCGGCATCGGGCGGGAGGGATCCCGCCATGGCCTCGAGGACTACCTAGAAATGAAGTATCTCTGCATGGGCGGAATCTGATTTTTCGGCTTGCAGGGTTCACAGACCGGGTAACCTAGCGAGCGATTTCCAAATATGTGAATTGTAGGATCACTCCTCGATTGGGAACTGAGGGGCGGCTCCGTACGCGAGCAAACACGCAATCCTGAAGGAGCACCCTGGCTGGACTTATCTCTCGACGAGACAAGCGTGTGCATTGTCGGCGAAGACGGCGTGCATGTGACGGAGGATACGCTTGCGAGGGATTTGGCGGCCCTCGCCGACTATCTTCAGGCGACGGGCTGTCATTGCGCGGGTCTGGTTGGAAGCTTGTGCACCATCGCGATCGCGAACGCTGGTTGTGCGCAATATCCGGTTTGTGGGGCAGAATTTTGAACCTGCTACCTTCCGATTGTCAGTAGCTCAGTTGTTCTTCGGCCGACTGCCGCGCCAGTACAGGCTCGGACAGAATCGAAGATACCATCAGGCAGGCATTCGCATTCGACATTTCCGGTGATCGGCGCACGATCCAGGGCGCGCCAGGTTGACCAAGCGCCTCGAACCGCATGACAGGCTTGACCGGCTGGAGGACGGAAATCCCGCGATGCCGAAGAGGTTGGTCAGCGCAGTCGAGCCCACACGGCATTTGCGGCACGAAACAGCAAGGGCTGGGAAGCGATCGGCCGAGCGGTCCTCGAAGGCGCGGGCCAGGGTGTCGACGATGCGTTGGTTCAGGTCCGCCAATCTGGTCTCTACCGTCTGATAGCGGGTTCGGTCGCCAGTGACAGCGAGTAAAGATATTTGGCATCATCGGCTTTGATTGCCGCGCAGATCTTGTCGAGATTGGGATAGCTCACTGGTGCACCTTTGGGCTCATAGTGCTTCCTCCTCATCGAGATGAGGATTGCCGGATTTGGCGTAGAACACCAACACGGGTCCGAGATCAAAGCGCGTCCCGGGCGCAAGGCGCTGGACGGACCGGGGCCATGTTTCGGTTGAGACGCCATCGATGCCTCGCGCCAGCGTTCTGGCGAATCGGGGCATCAGCGGAGCGAGTGTCGGTGCCAGGATCGCAGCGGCCGTCGTCTGAAGGGCTAGCGAAGTCCGATTGCGGGCGGGATAGAAACGTCGCGCCGCTGCATAGTCTTGCGCCCGACGGTAGATCACGCAATCGCGCACGAAATCGCAGACCTGAGCGGCCGCGCGCCGGACCGAGAAGCCTTCGTCCGAATAGGCGCGCACCATCGCCGCGCGATAGATCTCTATCCGAGCAAAGAAGGCGCGGTCGACCGGGCTCCAGTCGCCTGCATCGGGTACACGGCCGGCAAAATCCCGCTTGATTTCCTGGTTCAACGCATCAAGCCAGTTCAGCCAAATCCCTTGGAACACCTCGTTCTCGGTGCGGCGCAGCGCGTCCAGCGTGAAATCCGTCCGCTCACCTTCCGGGCGTGTCAGGCCCAAATGGAGGCGCACGACGTCGACTGTCTTTGGGCTCAGAACCTCCTTGCCCCAGACCGCATGGCGGCAGCTGGTTGAGAACTTCTTGCCGTCGAGCAGGTAGAACTCGTTGACGTGATAGTGGATGCGTGGCGTCCAGTGGGAGAAGACCTCGGCGTAAAGAGCGGGGTAGAGTAGCGCGTGGTAGAACGAATTGTCGAAGCCGAAGAAATGGACAATCTGCCAGTCGTTGCCGGGCATCTCCGCCTTCCAGTCGCGACCCAGCAAGCGGCCGAGCGCCTGGATGTTGTAAAGAAAACCGAAGGCCATTTCCGGCCAGACCCAGATCACTTGCCCCGGGAACCCTTCGGCCGGCAGGCCCCAGTCCGAGGGGTGGGTAATGGGCACTGAAAAGTTGCCGCGTCGGCGTAGGCGCGCGAAGAGATCTAAGATCCGTAGCGGGACGCCCGACGCCCTTAGATGCCGGTCGATATTGTCGTAGCATCGGTCCAAGGCAAGTTCCGCGCGGCGGACGGAGCCGACCAGCGGCGCCTCGGCAGACTGCCGTGACCGGGCTGCACCCAAGTCGTGGCAAAGGTTTGGGGCGCCGCATTCCTCGCAGATGTTGCCAGCGGCGGAGCCGCCGCAATCGGGGCAGAGGCCGCTAACATCCGGCTCGTAAAGATAGTGGCCTGTCACAGCATCGAAAAGCGCAGGGCTCTGGCGCAGATCTACCGCCGTGCTGCTCAGAAGACTGCGGAAACACGCGGCTTGAAACTCGCAATAACCGTCATCGCCCGTCGTGAGTTGGAAGCTGTGGATCTCACAATCGAAAAGTGCAAGCGTGGCGCGAATCTCGTCGGCGTAGTAGTGCGCCACGTTTGCAGGCGTCGATTGATCGGCATCGGCGCGTGTCGTGACGTAGCTCTGGTTGTCATCGCTTCCAGTGAGGTGATATGCTTCGACTCCTTTCATGCGCAGGAAACGAGTATAGACGTCGGCGCCGAAATAGGGGCCAGAAAGATGTCCCAGATGCAGATCGCCATTTGGCGTTGGCGGCGTGGAGAAGACGAAGATCGGCCCGCGTGGAGCCGTGGTCTTTGCAGCGGCATCAAGGGCGGCCTCGCCGTCTCGCCAGTAGACATCGACGAAATTTAGGTCTTCGTCCCCATCGTTGCGCAGCACATGCGCTTCAAAAGGGTGGAACAGAACGACATCGCCCGCCTCGACCGAGATTTCCCTAAGGTCGGTCCTGACCTTGCCCGCGCCAGACAGGACCACGAAGGCCTCGATTTCGTCGTGCCGATGGGGCTCGGATGTGACGCCGGGTCCAACCTTTCCGAATGAAAACCCCGTGCGAGCGCTGCCCGTTCCAAGCGTGGCCGTGTCGATACCGAACGCCCGCGACAGCTCCGTTCGAGAAAACGTGTATTTGCGCATGACAATGAACCTAAGCTGTTCAAGCAGTGGGACCTTCGGCTGCCAACGCAACAGCCTCTTGTGCAAGTTGCGCAGCGAAGCGGCAGCCCAACTCGTTGGCGGCCCCGGCCAGAATAATGCGGCTCTGGGCCGCCAGGCGGGCGAGCACTAGTCGGGCTGTAGGCGCACAGAAGACCGCCTGCGACCACCTCCACAATCCACGTGCCAAAGCGTCGTAACGGGCTGCGGTCGATGCTCCGCGAGCCCGCAAATCAGACCGCCATACCGTCCGCGCATTTTTGAGCGGTCGATCAGTTCGTGTGCATGCCTCCGCCTGGCTGCGTGAGCTCAATCGCGGTAGAAGATGCCATTTGGGGGCTTGAGATTGTCGAGATCGGCCACTTTGCCCTCGGGCGGGTTAAGGGCGCGCTTAAGCACGTTATATTCAGCGCGGGTCGGTCCACCGGTTGAAGCACGCTGGAACACCAAGTAGAGTGTCCGCCGAGAACGATTGCTCTTGTTCGGTCGTGAGTAGTGCGGTGCGTAATCGTCGAAGATGAAGATGTCGCCAGCCTTCCATACTACGGGTTCCCAGGAGAACATTTCGGCGACTTGAGGATCGATCACCCCACCGGCATCCATGGGAAACACCCCCTTCTTGTGGTTGCCGGGGCTGAAGAAAAGCCCGCCGTTTTCCGGGTCGGAGTCGTCGATGCCTATGGCAACCACCGCATGGACCATCCGGTCGGGGAGTTTGTGTGGAATGTGATAAATGTCCTGATGCGGGAGATAGCCGCCGCTGTCTGGGTAGTGGAAAATAAGCAACTCCTTGAGCCTGCGCGAATCTTCGCCGAGCAAATCATCGACCGCTGACTGTATGCGCTGATCTTCTAAGAGCAAACGACGCAATGGATCATGGAAGTCGAGAAAATTCTCGATCTTGGAGATGATCTTTCGATTATCCGTAGTCTTCTCGAACCACATGAGCCATTTATCATCGCTGACATCCCAGCGTGATATATCTTCGACAAAAGTAGAGATATCTTCCTGAGCCGCTGGAGCAAAGAACCTTTCGAGCCTGACGTATCCGTCTTTCTGCCACTTGTCTCTTTGTGCATCAGTCAACATGCGAAAAGCCTCCTGTTGGAAAAGACTGGTTGGTCGGACATCCCAATTAGGGCAGTCTGGCGCTGGACAAGTTGCGGGTCCACGGAGACGGACTCACGCATGTGGGACGGCGATGCTAAGTGCGTTCCGCTCCGACGGATTTTGTCCGCAGAAGCTCGGCGCGAGACTGCCTATGTCAGGCTCAGCCGGGTCCAGGGGTTCCGTAAACTGGGCCGGATCAATCGGTTCACCCGGTCCAGCCACGACACGCATCGCTAAAGGCCGGCACCATCCGCTGACCGCCGACCCAGCGATGGCCGCCAAGACCACGGCGCTCTTTCCAGTGAGCGCCCTGGTACGGTCTTGACAACCGTAGGGCAAATGCACGCCCCCAGAATAATGCGATGCGCCGCTTGGTCCAAGGGCTTGTTCGGTCACGGTGATATCGGAGAAGCCTCCGGCCCTCGCCGCAGCGGAGGCGGACATCATTCCTAGGATGCCACCGCCGATGATCAAAAGTGTACGAGTCATATCCCGCTGCCCATTTCTTCGGCTGCGGGGTCGGGCCAGCTCTCGATCGAGGTATGGCTGATGAAGCCAGGATGCTCGGGGTTCGCGCATGGCGCGCGCCCAAGAAGGCTATCGAGGATGCGGCGCGCGCGCCAGGCCAGCAGGCTTAGGTTCGGATCGGCCAGGCCGCGCTGCCCGAGGCTCGCGTTTTGTACGAAGATGCGTCTGCCACGCGGTCCGTCCCAGCTCACCGAAAAATCCTCGCGAATAGCTAATTCATTGTCGATCTGCTCCAGCCGGTGCGCGATGGGTTCCAAGAAGTCTGGCACCGCGTTCTCGTAACCGGTGGCCAGGATGACGATGTCAGCCGTGACTTCTTCGACCTCGTCCATGCCGTGCTGCAGGGTCAGCCTGTGACCCGCGCCGGCGTTGATGCAGTGCGAGACGGTGCAGCCCGGCCGCAGTGTGATGTCGCATCGGTTTGGTTCGAAAAATGCGTGGCGGTACAGCGCCTGATAGATTGCGCGCAACGTGCTTTCCGAAATGCCGTCCGAGGCAAGCACGAAACGCCGCAGGAGCAGCTTACGCTGCGACTCGCTCATCGCCGCGAAACGATCCGAAAAGCAGGGCATGAACAACTCGTTTGTGAACGGGCTGTTGTCGAGAGGCAGATAGTTTTCGCGCTGCGAGACCCAAGTGATCGAGGCAGGCCGCCGTTCTTTCGGCAGGCCGACAAGGTGCAGCATCACCTCGGCTCCCGACTGGCCTCCGCCAACCACGCAGACATGCTTTCTCCGCACGTCAGGATGGATGTGCAGTAAAACAGATGAGTGGAAAAGGTTGCGTCCAGTCCAGCCCTGAAACTGAGGCGGGATTCGCGCCTGCTTGCCAATGCTGACCACGACGTCTCTGGCGCCGAGAACCGCCTTATCCGTCCGCACCCGAAACTCGCCGTCAAAGCGGATTTCGCGCACCGTCTCGCCGCGACGCACAAGTGGGTTCCTGTGGAAGGCCCAGTTCAGGTATTGCTCGAACTCAACTCTGAGCACGGCTTCGAACTGTGCGTTCAGGAAGTGATACAGACGCCCGTTCTCGTGCAGGAAGTTTACGAAAGTGTAGGCTGATCGCGGATTCACCAGCGTGACCAGATCCTTGAAGTGGCTGACCTGGAGCTCCGAGGAATCGAACGCGACGCCCGGATGCCAGCGGAAGTCGATCTGCCGATCCAGGAACAGTGCCCCTTGCCCAACTTGCTCGTGTATCTGACACGCAAGGCTCAAATTAGACGGCCCAGCACCGACCCCAACGCAAGATAACTCCACTTGCTTTCCTCCTATAGAGTCTTCCCACCAGGTGGCTTGTTCTCGGCGAAATCGGCCATAGCCATTGGGCCCCTCGCGGACGTTTTCGGAGCCCCGGTCCCGACCGGTTTTGCGAGAATTTGTCCAGCGCGTTCGCGTTGTCGAATGTAGACCCGAGCATTCCAGCGCGGTGACAATCGAGGGGTCAGGCCGGCGACGTGGGGCAACGACGTATGTCCTATCCGCCCGTCTGGATGCCCGCGTCGCCGTCACGCGAGACGCAGCCATCGAGGTGTTTGAAGCCGGCGCAATCGTCCGCCTCAACCATGACGCGCCGGCCTTTCGGCGGCTTGATGGCAGGCGAGAGCGCGGTTTTCGCTGCGGCGACGGCATTTTCGGTGCGCATGATCATGGAGACGTCTCGCTGATGCGTTCGCAGAGTCCCATGCATGGGCCGTGCCAGAGAAGGAAAATCTTATTAAACAATGGGTTGTCGGATTTGCGATCCTGTCGGAAATCCGACATTGAGGGGGACGCCTACCGGCGGCGCCCGATTTGCACCTCGATGTCGCCTTTTTCCGAATAGCTAATCGGGCACTTTCTGCACCAGAATACTTCTCTTATGGAGACCAACACGACGTCTTCATGAACGGACAGTGCAGAACTTTGTGTCTCTGCCGGACAGATCGCGATATGCCTTGTTCATCGAGTCGGCAGTTGCAAGAGCTGCCAGATCCTTCGCCCTGTCGTGCCGTTGCGCTGGCTCGATCCCGACATCCTCCGAGGCCGCGATCATGAAGAGTGACGCAATCTCATGTCCGCCGCGAGGCCTCTCTCATGAGGAAGCAATTCTCTATGTTGGTGTCGGATCGATGCTCTTGATGAGATGGTTGCGGATGGGCGCATGCCCAGACCTGAGCGCATCAATGATTGCGCGATCTGGGACCTTCACAACTGGATTGTCGAATCTCTGTAAAGATAGCCGGAAGAGAATTGCGTTATGACCACTCTGCCGGTCCAAAAGCACGACGCCATTCGGTCCCTGCAACTCACTCCAGGCGGAGGATGAGGCCGCAAAGCAGTCTTTTGCGCGCCCACCGGTGGGCCAGGATGGAGCCATCGTAAACGCAGCTATTCGATGATCGCCGCCGCGGAGCTCCTCAGGCTGTGCCGCGCCCGACACCGGCGACGTCGTGGTCGTCGATCGCCCCGTCCCCGATGTCGGTCCGAAGCTCGGCCAGTTTCGCGGTGAGCTTCACTGCTTTCCGCAGTGCCCACCGAGCTCGCACACGAGGTTCTATCAGGCGCTCACGGCTGCACTCGTTGTCGGGTGTTCGACAAAGTTGGACATGAGACACACCGCAATCAGAGCCATGTGATTGTTGTGAAATGATTTTCTCGTTTGGCACGACACGTGCAAGGCTATCTGCAAACGCGCTGCGGCAACGACTGAGGAGAAACCATGTTATGATCAAGCTCGCCGAACATGCGGTCGCAGCCGCGAAAACTGGGCCTTTCCGAGCCGACAGGACGTTGCGGCTGTTGTCCAGTCGACATCATTCTTCACGTTATCCGGACATGACCGTATTCGATTTCCGCCCAACGCTGAACACCCCGGACGATGATCCCTATCCTTGGCTCGAAGATGTAGAAGGAGAACGGACACTTGCCTGGGCCGCCAGCCAGTCGGCCAGGCCCCTGGGGCACTTCGGTGGAACACAGTTCGATCGCGACCACGACGCCCTGACGCCGATTTTCGACCGTCCTGACGAGGTTCCCCTGATCACGCGCCGCGGTCAGTACCTCTACAATTTCTGGCAAGATGCCGGAAATCCGCGAGCACTGTGGCGCCGGGACCACCCTTGCCGCCTATCCGCCGATCCTGCTCGCCACCACGAAGCGGGACGACCGCGTCCACCCGGGCCACGCGCGTAAGATGGCCTTAAAGCTGCAGGCTCTTGACTATCCCGCTTACTTCTAGGGCTCGGCGCGGGCGGGCACGGCTACGGCAAGAACAATCGGGAGCGGGCCGCATTCATTGCCTTGGGCACCAATTTCCTTCGCAGTCCGATCTGCTGGCAAGCTGATGGCGTTCGATAGGTGGGCGGGGACCCAGACAAAGAGCAACATTTCAAACAGTGGGTACAGGTCGATGATTGCGAGCACGGCGCGAATAATGTGTGCGCGTTCCCACTCAAACTGCGCTGAGCGCTCCGCCAATCTCACGCAATTCGAGCAGATTTTTCGTAATTCAGTCCACATTTTCTGAAGAGCAAGGAGAGAATATCATGGCGAGAAACCAAATGCGCGCGGCGCGGGGAGTAACAGCGGCCGTTGTCCTCATCGTGATGGGACAGCAGGCCGTCGCGGCGGACCTTGCGCAAGCCGCGAGCGTCCCGCAGGCAGGAACCCCGGTCACGCAAGAGCCAAGTCCTTGGCAACTCCGCCTGCGTGGGTTGGGGGTCATCACCGAGGATTCGGGTTACGTCAATGCAGTATCAGGCTCCGGTCTTTCCTATTCGGACACCGTGATCCCGGAACTCGATATCTCCTATTTCTTCACGGACAACATCGCCGCCGAGCTCATACTCGGCACCACCTATGCGAACATCGAGGGCCAAGGAACGATCGGCGGGCTGGGCAATATCGGCAAGGTTTGGGTGCTGCCGCCTACGCTCACATTGCAGTATCATTTTACCGATCTCGGCGCTTTCAAGCCCTATGTCGGCGCCGGCGTGAACTACACGATATTCTATAACCAGGATGCGGGCAGCGCCGATGGTCTCAAGGTTAAGAACACGTTCGGCACCGCGCTGCAGATCGGGTTCGACTACATGGTGGATCAGCACTGGGGCGTCAACTTCGACGTGAAGAAGCTTTTCCTCAAGCCAGACTTCGACGTCACGGTCGACGGCGCGAAGCGGACGGGGAAGGCGGAGCTCGATCCCTGGTTGATAGGCGCAGGTGTCACCTACCGCTTCTAACAACGAAAGGTGAAGGCGGCTGCTGATAGCTGATCGGAAATGAAGGGCGCCTCGTGCGCCCTTTCCACGCTGCACGGGCGAGTCGACCCGGATCATTGGAGGGGTGGGGCCTTGTGACCCCCAGGCGGGGCTGGGCGGGAGGTGTCCGAATCGGAGGAACGTTCTGATCAACTTTATGCGATTACCATCCGACGCACAGCAGCCGATTGTCGGGGATACTTGAAGAAGCCGTTGTTAAGAGTGGGCGTCCCCGCCTACGCCCGACCAGGTACTTGCCAGTAGCAGCCGACAGGCTGCCCCGCGCCGGGGGCGCGCAGCCGAACGGGGCAAGATCGCTGAAGCCTGCCGAAGAAGACCGGGGGTTCACGAGCAGCCGGCGCGCGCTGGGAGGCGCGTGGGCCCGTAGCAATTACTTGGAATTCGGGTGGGTCAGGCCTGTTTGTCGGGCCGAACCAGATCCGTGTGGCTGACGTCGAGGGCCAATGCCAGTTCATAGATTGTAATGATCGTCGGATTTCTTCGTCCTTTCTCCAAGCCGCTGATGTACTGCTGGCTGAACCCGGAAATCTCGGCAAGCTGCTCCTGCGTCAGACGCTTCCTTAGCCTGATCCTCTGCACATTCCGTCCGACCAATCTGCGCATATCCATGCACGATAGCCAGCGGATTAGGCAGCTTGAGTTTATCAACTAAAATATGTAATCCACATTGAGTATCCCAATCCGCTGGCGGAGGGCTTCGCGGAGGCCGTTTTGCGGAGGTATAATCAGCGATGTTACAGCCCAAATCGATCACGCCGATTGCCAACGAAGTCCCATGGTCGGAGAGCCTTACGAGCTACGACAGG
Source organism: Mesorhizobium sp. M0633 (assembly GCF_040320645.1). Taxonomy (NCBI): domain Bacteria; kingdom Pseudomonadati; phylum Pseudomonadota; class Alphaproteobacteria; order Hyphomicrobiales; family Phyllobacteriaceae; genus Mesorhizobium; species Mesorhizobium sp. M0633. The sequence continues at coordinate 26,297 of NZ_JAMYQC010000039.1, read as the reverse complement.
GAGCATTTCACGATCTATCTGCGTATCCTGGATGCCTGTGCCGACAATGCCAGCGAGGAGGAGATGGCCAATCGCATTCTCGGCATTGACCCGTCCATTGAACCGGTCCGCGCCAAAAAGGCTCTCCGCAGCCATATCGACCGTGCTAATTGGATGGTGACGACCGGCTACAAGGAACTGTTCGCCGGCTGACGCACAGCGCGGATCTCATGCTCTTCAAAGAAGGAAATTCAGATATTCGCCGTTCATTAGCGCACGGCCACGTGAGACGGCGCGCCGGATACGATCGCGCAGGTGATCTTGAGGATCCTTCCAGTCGGACCGGACGCGCGCTTGGCCGACGAGCGCTTCGGCGATTTCGCGATGTGATGCTCCGGCAAGCGCGCCATCGAGCGCGCGGAGGACGAAGTTCAATCGGGGCCCGCGTCTTTCTGGCGGAAACAAGCGCGCGGGCAGTTTTCCATAGGCACAAAGGGCATTGAGGCACTCCAGCGCTATCAGACGATGCTTCGAAAGTGCTGCCGGCCAGATCGCCTCGGTGCGGAGGTAAACAGGATGCAGGACATCCGCTCCCGAAACAGCAAGCTGAAGGCTGCGCTCCGCATCGCGAAGAAGAACCTCCTGGCTCTTGTCGGGCATCAGCAGGACTGCAGCACGACATGGCAATGCCGCCAGCTCGAACGACGATATCGTCGATGACGCAAATCGCCGTTCCGCAATGACAGGCAACACGCTTGGACACCCGCGGGGACACCAAAACACAGTCGCACTGCGCCCGTAAGATTCAGCGAAACGAAACACCCCAGCGCGACAGGTTGCCGGCCGACGCGATCACCTCGACGGTGGTTCCATGCGGCAAACTGTTGGCCTGCCGGCGCGTAGCAAGCACATCATGCTGAAATACCGGATTGCGCCGCAAAAACTCCCAAGCCCAGCCACGCAGCGTCAGCTGAGCGGCATAGTCGTATGACCTATCATTCCACCAGTCGGGCAGATCGGCGTCCGTCGCAAGAGACGTGGACATGACTGTGCTCTCCTGCCGGGCGTCACATTCGCGCCACCCGGCGAAGCACCGGCGCCCATAGCACCGGACTGTCGATACCGCTGTTTTGTCGCACCGCATGAAGTGTCGCTTTCGACACTTCGAGGTAGCCCGCCAGTGCGCGTGTCGCGCCGATCGTGTGGGGGTTGCCGATCCGCTCGAGGGGCCAGCCGGCGCGACGAAGAATGCGCTCCATGCGCAAGTCGGTGACCGTGACGACGTGGCTGAGCCGGCGTGAGAGGCCGAACTCGATCATGCCGGCGAAGAGTTCATATGTGCCGAGAGCGATACCGCCCGCCCCCTTTTGCCCAGATGAAGCTATGTCGAGCGCAAAACGGCTGCTTTCCCACACGCTCGGATCCTCAGGTGCAGCCCTTCCTTCCAACAGCATCGGAAAGGTATCGCGAATCATGGTCGGGCCCGCTGAGGGCAGAAGGCGAACGCAACCCTCCACCCGGCCCTCGAAACCGCGCAACAACAGGTAGTGCGGTCTGAGCGCGTCAAAGGAATCGATTTCATAGCCGCCATTATCCTGCACGTCCCAGCCTAGGCGTTCCTTGAAGACGCGAAATCGAAGCCGATGCATTGCATGCAGTCCGTCAGCAAAGTCGTCATAGCACTCAGGCGCAATAAGCTGGATCATCAAAGGCCTCCAATGGCGGGAAACATTTCCTCGCCATTGGAGCCGATCCTTCGCGAAGGCGCAGCCTGTGCAGTTCCGGAGGTCAAGCCGACTTATCAGGAAGCGAAAAGCCTGAAGCCGCCAGACGCGTAATCGCCTGTCGGGTGGTTGTCACGCCAAGCTTCTTGCGGACGTTTGCCAGATGGAACTCAGCCGTGTACCGCGAGATCTCCAGGATGCCGCCTGTATCTCGGGCGGACTTGCCGCGCGCCGCCCACTGCAGGCACTCGTATTCACGCGGCGTCAACAACACACCGCCAACTCTTCGATCGCCCGACAGTCTGCAGCGGACGAACGTATGAAAACAGCTCGCGAAAAACGGAAGACCTTGCTCGTAGCGATCGGCCACGCGAAAGTATGCAGGATCGGGCTTGTCAGCGGCAAAGGTCATAGCCGCAAAATTGTCGCGGCCATCAATGATCGGGATCGTCACGCCGCAGCGGATGCCGAACTGCGCTGCTTCCTCGAAAAACCTAAGCTGAGGCGCGGACAGATCAAAACTCTTTAGGTCAAATCCCCATCGAAATGGATTCGCCATAGCTTGCACGTAAAATGACCGGGTCGACATTCTGATACCGGTTCTCAAGATAGCGCGCTGTCCAGAGCGCCGGATAATTCGAGATCAGCATGGGCTTGCCATTAGACCACGGCGGTAAGGAGAAGTAGGCAAAGGTGAATAGATCCAGACCTGAGGCGACATCGGCCAAGGCTCCGCGAAAATCACCCTCATCGACACTTACCGACAACTTTTCCAGGAATGTCTCGAAGACAATTCGCATGTCCTTCCTCATTGTTCTTCCTCATTGTCCTGACAGACTCCCTTCACCTCTCTGCTGTGCGCCACCCGGCCTGTAGACCCCATCGTAAGCCGACCTCTCAGACTGGCCGGGCTGACCTTCTTTACAAATGCCGCGACGGTCGCGCATATTATTAGCTCGCCAGCGGTAGCTACGCGGCGATCTCGGACGTTTTTGTCCGAAATGCTACGGCAGCCTCCCAACACAAGAAGGTGCTGATGGAGCAGTTCGAGAGTGCGAAGCGCATTGGTGGAGAGCAGCGGGCGGGCCGAAATTGGGTCACCGAACCCAACAAAAAGACGGGCCGTGCGAGTGTTCGTCTTTGACAATTTCGACCGGTGATCGGCAACGCGACCATTGGATTCCTATGCAGCTACAAGCTGATCGATCCGCCTGAGGCTGTTACCGATCCGAAGCTCGAATCCGTCAGACCAGACTGCGAGTCCATCATTCAGCGCCAGTGGACGGACGACATCATCCTTATCTTCGGAAGCATGGGAGATGAACACCTCGTACTGGCGATTCCCGTCTGTGGATTTTCCCGGCGGCGAACTATCCCTGACCAGGGACGGAACAGAACACAGAGCTTCGCGCAATTCGGGTAGAGGCCCGGGCAATTTCCTGATGCTGGAACAAGTGCTGCCTTCAAGCCCCTGCGGCCAATGCACCGACTTGGGAACCTGCAGGCGGACTGGCTGCTTCGCAAGCCGGCCATACTGAGGTCGTTCTCCGCGCCCGTAATTGCTGCAGCTCGTCAAATCCAGCGACCTTAGATTGGCTCCCGACGTGAACGTGATCTCGGCCCTCTGACCGCGAGAACACTGCCCCAAATCGCAATGCGTAAAATTCATCTCCCCCTCATCCTGTGTCGGCCAGAATTTTGATTAAGCTCTTACGATCTCCTCGCCTGTTCAGAAGAGGGACTCGTGTAGGCTTCGATAGTCGCTTCTCTCTCATCCAGGAATTCAAAGAGAAATAACTTGGTCCGCAGTTGGCAGAACCAAGAGTGCAAAGACCACTCACCCGGTTTGCCGCACATGAGCATCATGACGGGCCTTTGATTTCGCGCCGTTGGGGTTTTTATGATCGTTTTCAGGCATACTCGATCCGTCCAGCTCAGGCGGTTCGAAACGGCATCGGGGTGGGTGTGCCAGTCCCCGAGATACGTGTCCAACCTCCCGGAACGCTCATAGTGCTTCGCAATCTCCGCCTGTTGCCAGCTTTGATCAGGGAGAAAGCTGCTTCGCTCGTGAGATGCTCGGGGCCCGGCCGGGATCATTGCTGTTACGACGGCAACGTTGCTTTCGGCCCAGTATCCCATGAAGGTCCCACCCGTTTCCCGATCATACCAGAGGTCGGCATCGATCTGCATGTCCTGCATGATCGCCCGAGGCACCCACACTATGGGTTGCATCCGCATTCTTTCATGGGAGGCAACCCATCCACCCGCCAAGACGGCGGCACCCGCTTGATGCCGTCATGCAATGTGAGGGTGTGAACCAAGGATTCCTTGAAATCGGCTGGCTGCGAGAGAATGTCCACGGTCAACCGGACAGCTTCCAGCGATAATTCATGAAGATCGAATGAAGCCCCAGTGAAGGTCAACTCGGCGCATCCAGCCGGCTGATTTAGCGCAGAGATTTCTCCTGACCCAGGAGCTTTCTCGATCAAACCTTTCGCATAGGCGAATTCGCGGCAGGTTGGACAGCCGGATTTCGGCTGATAGGCAGCAACGACGCCCCCCTTCAATGAGAGCGTCCCGAAAAGAGAGATCATCGGTTTGCCGGCGGACTTGCAGTGATCGGCCAGCAAACGTGAGATTCCGGAAGAGGCCGTTGCATCGATGACGATGTCCGCCTTCCCAAAAATCGGCGGTAGAACTGAATGGTCTCTTCCGTTCCCGTCGGCCGCCGCGGCTATGCCTACGGTGTGATGGATCGCCTCGACCTCGACGCTTGGGTATTCGGATTCCACGTGGTGCTTGACGGCGGTCGTCTTTCGCATTCCCCAGGCCGTCGCACCAAGCGGCCATCGGATCGAGTTTCCTGGTTCCACGATGTCATGGTCGATGACGGTGAGATGGGAACAGCCGTTGCGGGCAAGCTCGATCGCAACTGGGGCACCAATAGCTCCCATCCCGAAGATGGCAATCACCTTATCCTTCAAGATGCCGACCGATGGAACTCGGGCGCCGATGTCTGTGGCCCCGGCGCGGAGCGTGGGAACTATGATCATGGACGGGCTGGTCCCTCTCTGTCCTTGCTTCACAGCCCGGAACGACTTTGCTGGTCCGTAACGCAGTGGAAATAGCCAGGTGTCGCCGTCAATGCGGTGGCTGAGTTCCGTCGACTGGACCGTGACGGACATCGAAATAGCGGGCGAGCCACTATTGATCACGTGGCCTCCAAAGGTAAGCTGGCCCTGCGCTTTCCGCCAACCCTCGGGCGATGGCGGCGCGAAACGACCTACGCGCCTCCACGGAAATATGCCCGTGACCTTCTTCAATTGAAGTCCGGGAGGAAGCGGAAATTTCCGGGCAGCTAGAACGGACCCGTCCTTCGCCTTGATTTCCTCGACCACACCCTGGAATCTAATTTTGTCGTCCATCTTTTGAAGGGAGTAAGACGCCCGCAAGGTGCCCTCTGTTTCAGCTCCTACATTCCAGGCAGTGTCGATCAACATATAGCTGCCGTCGACATAGCCATCGAATGCCGGGGCGAAGGCGTTCCACCAGAATTCCATCGGTTCGCCCTGTGGATCCTCCATGCCCGTACCATTCAGAGCGTTGGCGAGTTGCTTCTCCAGAAGTTTCGCCAACGTCCACTCGATGGACCACAGTCCTGTGTCACGGCCCAACAGGCAAAGGTTGCCGTCGGTCGGTGAGCAATGCTTGTGCGGAAAAGTTTCCGGGTTTCCTCGAAGGGCGACTTGCGGGCGCACGAAGGGATAGCTGTCGGGGAAAACTGCGCGAAGCTGGCAGACTTCCCCGGATGCCAGCGGCCATTCGAACTCGATGCTGAGCACCCCCTGTTTCAGTTGGTCTTCGTCGATTCGCAGCGAGTCTCGGGCGAAGAATGCCAGGTCACGGAGTTCGAAATCCAGTCGTCCAACGCAGGTATGCTCCCAGTGGGTGAGCATACCTGTTTTCAGATGGCCATAGCCTATCCAGGTCATCCTACTGGACGATCCGGCAGCTGAGGTGGGTCCTTGGGGCCAGGCGGAACGCCGGGCGGACGACCCGGAACGCCATCTGGCGGGCCTGGCACCCAGTCGGGGGGGCCCGGCGGGGTGTGGCCTGGATTGCCGGGGATTGGGGGCCGTGCCATGTCGATTCTCCTTTGTGATTGGTCGAAGATACAGATTTTCACATCGCGGCGTTCTCAGCTAAGCTGAGAATACGATTGCTTTATTCCCGTTGAGCATAATCCGCCTCTCCAGATGCAGCTTGACGGCCCGTGCAAGGACCCGGCTTTCGATGTCGCGGCCGGTCGCCACGAAATCCTCCGCGCTCATCGCATGCGTTACGCGCTCAGTCTCCTGATCTATGATTGGACCTTCGTCGAGGTCGGGCGTCACGTAATGCGCGGTCGCTCCGATAAGTTTCACTCCGCGCTCATACGCCTGATGATAGGGCTTTGCGCCCTTGAAGGAGGGCAGAAAGGAATGATGAATGTTGATCATCTTGCCGAAGAGGCGAGTTGACAGGTCATCAGACAGGACTTGCATGTATCGGGCCAGGATTACGAGATCCGCGCCAGTTTCATGTACGAGACCTAGCAGCCTTTGTTCCTGCTCGGTCTTGTTGTCCTTGCATACCGGCCAGTAATGATAGGCGAGGCCCTCCCGCTCGGCGACCCCACGGCTGTCTTCGTGGTTAGAGACGATCGCGACCACGTCCGCGTTCAGCCAACCGACCTTGATTTGGTAAAGCAGATGAAGCATTGCATGGTCGAATTTCGACACCATTATGATGATCTTCGGCCTACGGCGCGCATCGACGGTGTGAACACACAAACCGAAGCGGTCGATTGCCCGTTTGAGCGCACGCTCGATTGAAGCGATCGAAAGCGAATCGTCTCCTTCAACGGCCAGACGCATGAAGAAGCGATTGCTGGTGCGGTCCCAGAATTGGCTGCTCTCAGCAAGGTTGGCACCGAGCACAGCCAGTTCGGTTGCGACGGCCGCGACGATGCCGGGACGGTCTTCGCAGGTTAGAGTGAGAATCTGAAGTTGAGACATTGTACCTTCGGGTTAAATCGATCTGGAGAGCTCGGGCAGGATAACGAAAAGATCGCCGACGAGGCCGTAGCCGGCGACCAGGAAGATCGGCGCTTCCTCATCCTTGTTGATGGCGACAATGACCTTCGAATCCTTCATGCCGGCGAGGTGCTGGATGGCGCCAGAGATGCCGAGGGCAATGTAGAGATCAGGGGCCACGACCTTGCCGGTCTGGCCGATCTGCCAGCCGTTCGGCGCATAGCCGGCATCGAACGCTGCACAGGAAGCGCCGACGGCGGCACCGAGCTTGTCGGCGACGGGCTGGATGACCTCCTGGAATTTCTCCGAGGAGCCCAGCGCGCGTCCACCGGAGATGATGATCTTGGCCGAGGTCAACTCCGGAGGGTCAGTTTCGGAGAGCTCATTTTCAATGAAAATGGAGAGACGCGGGTCGGCTGCCGCCGAGATATTCTCGACGGCAGCCGCATTGCCTTGGGAGGCGCTTGGAAACGAAGCGGTGCGCACGTCGATCACCTTCTTGGCGTCGGTCGACTGCACCGTCTGGATGGCGTTGCCGGCATAGTTCGGCCGCTCGAAGGTGTCGGGAGAGATGACTTCGATGATCTCGGAGACCTGCGCGACATGGAGTAGTGCGGCCACGCGCGGCGCGACATTCTTGCCCGACGAGGTCGCCGGCGCAATGATGTGTCATAGGCGCCGGCTATGCTGACGACTAGCGTCGCCAGTGGTTCGGCAAGGCGTTCGGTCAGTTCGTCGGCTTCGGCGAGCAGCACCTTGCTGACGCCCTTGGGCATGGCGGCGGCATAGGCAGCTCCCTTGGCGCCCTTGCCGGCAACCAGCGCATGCACGTCCGAACCGATCTGCAGCGCCGCCGAAAGCGCCTTGGCGGTCTGGTCGGAAAGCGTCGCGTTGTCGTGTTCGGCAATCAGAAGAATAGCCATGTTCTTGTCTCCGTTCCCATCTTCCAGCACGCCGGCTGTTCTCCCGTTGAGATACGGCCCACTCATGGGGTCGCGAAGCGAAGTCAGCCTTCAGAGGACCTATTCGCGTCCCGCGCGCCATTCTCTGAATTTTAGGTTCAATCGTGCGCCCACGTCGGTGAACGGTCGCGGGGGCAATGCTTGGGGCTTCTCAAACGAGCGGAATATTTCGCCGAGTTTGGACCGATGCCCAACCAAGAGTTCGGCCGTCGCGATGCCCGCGGCGGTGGACTTAGTCCCGCCTATGCCGTTGCACGCGCATGCCGCGAAGATGCCGTCTGCCACCTGGCCGAACAGCGGCACCGAATTCCGCGTGAGCGCCATTGCGCCGGCCCAGCGATACTGCATCTTCAAGTGACGATGATCAGGAAAGCGGTCCGCGAACTTGCGGTCATGGAGGTCGCCCGCACTCTTGATCGAGGCGGCGCCGACTTCGATCTTCGGGTGGTAGGTGTAGCGGGAGCGTATAAGAATTCGGTCACCATCGGCCCCATTGATACGCCGTACAGTCGTGCCCATCGGCGCGGCCGGTGTCGCTCCCCATTTGCGGTATCCGCCCAGCGCGGAGGAAGTGAACGGCTCGGTGAGCGACGCGTAAGTGAAGACGTGGAGAAGTTCACCGCTTCCAAACCCGAAGCTCTCCGCGTGGCCGTTTGTCGCCAGGATCACCCGCCCTGCCCTGACTTCCCCCTTGGGAGTCTTCACAGTGCAGCCGCTTGACGAGGCTTGTATGGACAGCGCGGCCGTCCGCTCAAACAGCCTGACGGGCTCCTGAAACAAATCTGCAATGGCCCTCACCAGCGCTGTAGGTTGCACCATGACCGCACCGGGCGTGAAGAGCCCGGACTTGAAGCATCGCGTGCCCGTGACTTCCGCGATGTCCGTAGCACCTAGAACCTGGTTCGGTTCGCCCAACGACTTGAGCGTCAAGGAGTATGCTGCAAGGTGCTCGGTGCCGGCATCGGTCATGGCCACGCTGTATTTGCCGCTCGGATCGAAGACGTCCTCGTCCCAGCCATGCTCTTCCGCCAGGCGGGCGTAATGTTGGATGGCCGTCCGCGCTACCAGGATATCGTTGTGGCTTTTGGCAACAGCGTTCACCCCGAAATTGCCCGACGAGATGTCATGGGGCAAATCAATGAGGAAGCCGGAGTTCCGACCACTGGCCCCGTTTCCGACCACGTCGGCATCAATGACCGCGACGGAAAGGTTCCGGTCGAGATCGGCCAGCCGAACAGCGGCGGCCAACCCTGCGAAGCCCGCGCCGATGACGACGACATCGACGGTGATGGCCTGATCCAGCTCGGGCGTTGGCGTCCTCGAAGGGAGCAACGCCGCCCAGCCGGACTCCACGCCATGGGCGGGAAGGCGACGCGCACGAAAGGTCTTACTGGTCATCATACCGCTTCTTGTTCAACCAGTGCGCCTAGCGCCGTCCGAAGCGCCGCAATGCGGTCCGTCGAAAGGGGACGGAACGGTTTTCTCGCGTTGCCGCAGCCATATCCTGTGAGTCCAGCGGCTGCATACACGCTTGGAACATAGTCGCCGTCCCAAAGGAGGGACATGATTGGCTCCAGCAGCAGCCAGAGCGACTGCACATCGTCCCATCTCTTTTCCCGAGCGGCCCTGACGATCGCCACGCTGGTGCGTGGCGCAATGTTCGCGCCGCCCCAGATCAGACCAGAACAACCCGCGAACAGGGAAAACGGAACGAGCGGGTCGGCCCCGTTGATGACATCCAGGCCGGTGCCGATCAGCCTGACCTGCGCGACCAAGTCTCCACTGCTGTCCTTGACGGCGCGGAACTCGGGCAGTTGGCAGAGTCTGCGGAGCAGGTCCGGCGTTATGCGTACACCGACCGCCTGGGGCACATTGTAGCCAATGATGGGCAATCCGACCTTGGCAACTTCGGCGTAGAAGTCGACGACGCTGTTGTCGTCCGACGGACCTTCGAAGAAGGGCGGAAGGATCATGACACCGTCCGCACCGGAGTCCTTCGCAAACTGCGTCCTTTCGACGACGTCGGCCGTGAGCAATGCCGAGGCCTGGGCGATCACCTTGGCCCGTCCGGCGACGATGCGCGCGCCACGTTCGATGAGGGACCTCGATTCATCAGGCGACAGATAAACATGCATGCCCGTGCCGGAGCTGAACACGATACCGTCGACGCCCGCGGCCAGATACCGCTCGATGAGTTCCTGGAAGCGATCAAAATCAATACGCCCGCTCGAGTCGAACGGAGCCGTGATTGCGAGATTGAGACCGGAGAAAGCAAATGATGACATTTCAGAAACCTTCGTTTGAGCTGCTCAGGTCGATCCAAAGGGTTTTGGTCTGGCAATATTGATCATGCGCGTGGAAAGCCTTGTCCCGCCCGCCGAAGCCCGATTGCTTGTAACCGCCAAACGGAGTGGCGGCGTCCCCCTCCCCGTAGCAGTTCACGGTGACGGTCCCGGCCCGGATCGCCCGTGCGGCCCGGAGCGCCCGTGTGCCGTCGGCGGAAAAAACGGAAGCCGCCAGGCCATATTCGGTCTCGTTGGCGAGCGAGACCGCTTCCGCGAGGGAGTCCACCCCAATCACAGACACAATCGGCCCGAAAATCTCTTCCCGGACGTGCTTGCTGTCGTGGCGGTCGAATTCCATGATCGTGGGCTCGATCGCGGTCCCGTTGAAGACCTTTCCGCCAGCCACCAACTTGCCATCGCCTTCCAGATAGCTGCTGACCTTCTCGAAATGCGTGGCCGAGATAAGCGGACCGATGCGGGTCTCCGGATCAAGCGGGTCGCCCACGGTCCAGGTCTTGGCCACTTGCGTCAGTTTTTCGAGAAGGCGGTCCTTCACGTCCTTGTGGACCAAGACACGTGAGATGGCCGAGCAGTTCTGGCCCATGTTCCAGAACGCGCCGTTGCCGATGTGGGAGGCCACGGCGTCAAGATCGGGAACGTCGTCCATCACGATGCAAGGATTTTTGCCGCCCATCTCAAGGACCACTTCCTTCAAATTGCTCTCGGAGGAGTACTTCAGGAAGCGACGGCCAGTGTCGGTGGAGCCTGTGAAGGAAATCGCGTCGATGTCGGGATGGCGACCGATCGGTTCGCCGACGTCCGGACCATCACCGGTCACGACGTTGAAAACCCCAGGCGGCAGCCCGGCATCGAGAGCGAGCTCTGCGACCCGCAAGGTGGTGAGCGACGTCTCTTCAGCGGGTTTGACGACGATCGTGCACCCTGCTGCCAGGGCAGGGCCGATCTTCCACGCGAGCATTAGAAGAGGGAAGTTCCAGGGGAGGACGATGCCGACGACGCCGATGGGCTCGCGCACGATCAGGCCGAGAGAGGCGTCGTTCGCAGGTGACACCTGGTCATACATCTTGTCGACTGCTTCGGCATGCCACCTGAGGCTGTTGATAGTCTCGGGCACATCGATGTTGATGCAGTCGCTGATGGTCTTGCCGCTATCCAAGCTCTCCATCAGCGCCAGCTCGAGCGCGTTTTCCTCGATGACGGACGCCAGCCTGAGAAGGACTTTCTTCCGGTTCGCCGGGGCCAGCTTGGACCACCGACCGTCCTCAAACGCCTGCCGGGCGACAGCGACGGCCTTGTCGACATCGGCCGCCGAACCAGCGGGCAGCTCCGCCAGAACCTTACCAGTAGCCGGGTTAAGGGTTGCAAAGGTTCTGCCCGATAGGGCCGCAATCTGCACCCCATCCACGATCATCCTGTTCGGCAGTTTGAGTGCACTCGCCTGCGTTTTGTAGTCGACTTTGTTGAGCATTTCTGTTCTCCTTGGTGTCCCAAGTGACACCGACAACGATTACCCGTCGAGTTCGCCCTGCATGCCGTTGGGCACGGCGTAGAGCGCCACGTCGCTTCGGAAAACTTCGAGATGGGCGCGCACCAGTTCGCCCGCCCGCTCGGCATCGCGGGCTTCGATGGCCTCGATCATTTGATCGTGCTGCCGCGCAGCGGTTTCCTGGTCCTTCTGGATCCGAGGGCCGCCGTTTTGGCGATAGAAGATCTTCCCGATCCGGGCGTGATCGATGAGAAGCTTCTTGAGACTGGGAAGCAGATACTGGTTGTGCGCCATCTTGCCGATGTTCAGATGGAACTGGTGATTGAAGATCACCCTGTTTTCGACGTGGCCGTCGGCAATGGACTGCCGGAACTTCTGTTGAGTCTGCTTGAGGATTTCGAGGTCCCCAGCCTTGTGGTTGACAGCTGCGAGCTTCGTCGTTCCGACATAGATCATCGGAGCGACGATCAGGAAATCGCGAAGCGTCTGGTAGGACATGATGGACACGCGCGCCGCCCGGTTGGTCTCAAGATCGACGTAGCCCTCGCCTGCCATCTGTCGCATGAGTTCGCGGACTGGCGGACGGGACAGGCCGAATTCCTCGCTGAGAGCGACTTCGTCGAGGACCGCCCCCGGCTCAAGCTGCATCGTGAGGATGCGATGCACCAGTGTTTGAGCAAGAATGCCCTTTCGGTCCGTCGACGCAGCAGGTTCATTCAGGATCATTGCGGTTCCTCAATTTACGATGATAGACATATTGTAGACAAACATCATGAGTCAAGATAGGTAAACGATATTACCACGGTGCGGCGGCTTTGGGGACGGCAACTCCCCGGGTCTCCACCGGACTGGAGGCATGATCGTGTTTCACTCATCACCACGGCGCAGACAGGCCCGGACGGTTCGGCTGAAGGTCGGGTTCATCCTGGCCCGCTCCTTCACGTTGACCGCCTTCGCCATGTTTATCGACACGCTTAGACTTGCCAGCGATGAAACCGACAGATCAGGACGGATCAACGCTGACTGGGAGGTACTGTCGAACACCCGGCATCTTGTCACGTCGAGCTGCGGCGTCCAGGTCTCGCCGACGTCGTTATTCCTCGACCCGATGGAGTTTGACTACATCGTCGTTGTCGGGGGACGGTTAACCAACGGTCAGGCAGTCGACAACGAAACCCTGCGGTATCTTCGGGATGCTGCATTCAAAGGGGCGCGATTGATCGGTATCTGCACCGGGACGTTCATTTTGGCTGAGGCAGGTCTTATGGCGACGCACGAGACCTGCGTCAGCTGGCTTCACTACGTCGACTTCCGGGAGCGCTTTCCCGATCTGCGGGTTCGGGCGGACAGAATCTATAACCTGGATACCACGCGGGGATCATGCGCGGGCGGCAGCAGCACTGCCGATCTGGCGGCGGAATTGGTGCGACGGCACATCGGGAACGCAGCCGAGCGGAACGCGCTCGAAGTGCTGCAGATCGACAAGGTGCGGAACGCCGAGTGGGTACAACCGCGTCGGCCGCTGCCGGTAGAGACGCACGACCCAAGGCTCCGCGCTGCGCTGATCCTGATGGAGCAGAACGTCGAGAACACACTGTCGGTTTGCAGGCTGGCCGCAGCATTGGGGGTTTCCCGACGACAACTCGAGCGCCTGTTTTTCAGGGAGTTGAACAGCTCTCCCGCGCTTGTCTACCGACGCGTGCGGCTCGAGCGCGCAAAGCAACTTCTCAGGAAAGTCGACACTCCTTTGATCGAGGTCGCTATTGGGGCCGGCTTCGAGAACGCCTCTCACTTCGCGAGGGTCTTCCGAAGGACTTACGGTCAACCACCGTCTGTTTGGAGGCGTTCGGAGTTTACTTCGCAGAGTGTCGAGCAATAAGCTTTTCAGCATGCGGGCCCTCTCGGGCCGACACGGTTGATGAACTCGGTGAAGACGGCATGACGCTCATCGGCGATTACGGGTTGCGCGGTGCTAGGGAAGAGACATATTGTAGACAAAACTCTTTGTTAGGCTCTAGGCTGGCGTTGGGCCTGACGAATAGCTTGTCGCGCTTACTTGCGCTTTCGCCATGGGCGTTTACGAAGACGATTTTTCCGAAATACACGGTGGGTTCGGCCAAATGATCCGGGCGCGCCACTGGTTTTACTTCTTCTCAGGGCTGGAGTAACGGTGACTCATGTCAAATTATCGACGGCTTCCGTTGAGCGCGCTACGCGCATTTGAAGCTGCCGCACGGCATTTGAGTTTTACCAAGGCTGCCAATGAGCTTTCGGTCACACAAGCGGCAGTGAGCCGCCATATCTTGACGCTGGAGGACCACCTCGACACCCAGCTTTTCAACCGAGGAAACCAGAAGGTGTCATTGTCTCCCGCCGGCGAGGAGTTATTTGAAGCTGCGACCCTCAGCCTGGCGCATATTGCAGCGGCTTTTGACAGCGTGAAGAGAGGGCAGAAAGCCCGACGGTTGACCGTCGGCATGCCGATGTCGTTCGCAACGCTGTTTATGAGCCATCGGATTGGAGATTTCGTTGCAAACAACCCAGAGGTCGACCTGCACTTGGTCTCCCTCGAACGTAGCCCGGCGCCGGCGACGGACGGTTTTGATGTGTCCGTGGTCATGGGGTATCTGGCGCGCCCGGGGTTCACAGCCACCGAGCTCTTCGGCGAGGAAGTCTTCCCGGTTTGCAGTAAATCATATCAGACACACTCCCCGGGTATTCTCACTCCGGAGGGCCTGGTAAACGAGGTCCTCTTGGATATGGACGATCAGCATTGGTCCGCCTACCCTTGGTCACCCTTCAATTGGGCCCACTGGCTTGGACAGTTCGGCGTTTCGTCCGACTTCAAACGCGCCATCACGTTCACTAGTTACCCAACGATGATCCAGTCAGTGATCAAGGGCTACGGCATCGGGCTGGGCTTCCGTCATTTGGTAAGCGATTACCTCAATGAAGGCACCTTGATAAGGCCTATGGGTGAAAGCTATCTAACCGGCCGAAAACATCATTTGGTCATTCCGGATACCGCAATTGAGCGAGACGACGTCCAGATCTTCCGCAATTGGCTGATTACACAGGTCGCAGATCTCAATCCGGTCCCTCCAACGCCAGCTGCGGAAAACATCAAGTCAGCACTAGTCGAACACAGCGAGATATCACCGGCCATCCAGGCCTGACATCCGCCTGATAACATTTAGTCCTGTGTTGCATCACTTTTTATACGGTTGTTTTGCAGTCCCCCCGCCGCTAGCGTTCCTGGACCAATAAGACGCGGCAGCCTCTCAAGCCGTACTGAAGGCCCCGTCAGAGGGAGAGACTAATTCCGTATGCAGGAGATGTATGCGACGGCAGCTGACCTATGACACACAGTCGGGCTCGCAGCAGAGCTCCGTGGTTATCGCTCAATAGGTCCCTGACTGAAAGGAAGTTTTGTGAAGCTCGAAGACGTTTTAGACCCGTTCAAAAGCTGGCACATACCGTTTGATAAATGGGTCGATAATGGGTTGGGTTGGGTTGTCGAACATTACCGCCCGTTGTTTCAGAGCTTGAAATGGCCCATTGACCAACTCCTGAGGGCATTTGACAGCGCACTCAATGGCATCCCGCCGGTCGTTATAATCTTATGCTTCGGATTGGTAGCTTGGCAGATCGCCGGGTGGCGGCTTGCAGCTCAAGTCGCTGGTCTGCTGCTGATCATTGGCTTTCTTGGCATTTGGGGTGAAACGATGACGACACTGTCTCTCGTTTTTACCGCCGTTCTTTTCTGCACGGTTGTTGGCATTCCCGTGGGGGTCATTGCTGCTCGAAGTGACCGAGCGGCTGCCATTTGCCGGCCAATCCTCGACACAATGCAGACCATTCCATCATTCGTCTATCTTGTTCCCGTGGTCATGTTGTTTGGTATCGGCAACGTGCCTGGCGTGATTGTCACGATCGTTTTTGCACTTCCGCCCGTTATCAGGCTGACAACACTAGGTATTCAGCAGGTTTCCGAAGAAGTCGTCGAGGCCATGCGTGCCTTTGGAGCTACCAACAGTCAGATCCTGTTCAAGGCTCAGCTGCCGCTGGCTCTTCCGAGCATAGTGGCAGGTGTCAACCAGACGTTGATGATGTCACTATCAATGGTTGTCGTTGCCTCCATGATCGCGGTTGGGGGACTCGGCCAAATGGTTTTGCGCGGCATCGGTCGCCTCGACATCGGGCTGGCTGCGACTGGCGGAATGGGCATCGTCATTCTCGCAATCATTCTAGATCGCCTGACTCAATCCGCGATGTCTCAGCGCGGACGCTACGCCGACATTGCCTGGCACAAGCGGGGTCCAGCCGCGCTCTTCACCGGTATCGTCAAGACCTTCCAGGCCTCTCCGGCGGAGCGTGGAGGATTGGAAAGTGGCCGGGAACGAACGTCTAGCTAACAAGAATGGGAGCGATTATGAGCGATCGGTTTAGAATAAATGGGCATTTTTGGGGGGTTGCCGCCGCTGTCGCGGTGCTTGGCACTTTGGCCATGTCTCCTGGATACGCGGCAGCGGAGGACCTTCCGGGAAAAGGCGTGACCGTCAGGCCCCTATATCTTGGCCAGGCGGAAGAATTATTCGAAGCCTACGTCGTTAAGCTAGGCCTCGAGGATCTGGGCTATACAGTTAACGAACCTGCCGCAACCCAGGTTCCACTTGCCCATATAGCGGTAGGGAACGGTGACGCGGACTACTATACGCCCCACTGGTACCCCTTGCATATTGCGTTTGCCGAGAAGGCTGGCGGCGATGCCAAGCTTCGTCGGGTTGGGACGCTCGTAAAGAACTCAATCCAGGGATACTCCATCGACAAGGCCACAGCTGATAAGTACGGCATAAAGACGATCGATCAGTTGAAGGACCCGAAGATTGCCAAGCTGTTCGATGTGGATGGGGACGGTAAAGCAGACCTGTATGGCTGTGATCCGGGCTGGGGATGCGAACGCATCATTGAACATAACCTTGATGCATATGGCCTTCGGGATGCCGTCACGCATAAGCAGGGTGAGTATTTTGCTCTGCTTCCCGACGTCATCCAGCGGGTTCAGTCCGGCAGTCCAGCCTTGTATTACAGCTGGACACCCAACTGGCTACAAGGGGTTTTGGTCCATGGAAAAGATGTTGTCTGGCTGACGGTTCCTTTCACGGCGTTGCCCGACGAACAGGCTGGCGCGAACACGACTGTTCCAGGCATTGGGAACCTGGGATTTTCCGTGAACACTCAGCACGTGATTGCCAACACACCCTTCCTCGAGAAAAACCCCGTCGCCAATAAGTGGTTCGAGCAAGTCGAGGTCCCAATTCAAGATATCAACGACGAGAACCTTCTTATTCACAAAGGTGAGAAGTCCAACGAGGACATCCACGGTCATGCCGAGGCCTGGAAGAAGGCCCACCTCGATCAGTGGAATACGTGGATAGCTGAAGCAAAGAAGGCCGCCAAGTAACGCCGGGCTGCGGAAAGCATGCTCGCCCGGTAAGCTTTACGCTGCCGGGCGACACCTCTCAACCGTGGAGCTACCTTTTGAAAGCGCACGCCATAGAATTTAGGGATGTTTGGAAGGTCTTCGGGACGAGTTCGAATTTCGACCTTGCGAGTGTCCAACGCGATGATCTTTCGAAGGCCGCACTCCTGGAGAAACATGGGTGCGTAGCGGCGGTCGCCGGTGTCTCCCTTAAAGTCGAGGCCGGTGAGATCTTCTGTGTCATGGGACTGTCCGGCAGCGGAAAGTCAACGCTGGTCCGACATGTGAATCGTTTGATCAAACCCAGCTCCGGCCAGATCATTGTTGGCGGCGAGGATATCAATCTGAAGTCCGAAAATGAGATGCGGGAGCTGCGTGCCCGATCAATGGGGATGGTTTTCCAGAATGTAGCGCTTCTTCCCCATCGAACGGTCCGCGACAATGTCGCACTGAGTCTGGAGCTACGAAACGCAAGCGTCCGACAACGCTATGAGGTTGCGGAGGAGAAGTTGGAGCTCGTCCAACTTGCGGGTTGGGGTGATCGGTACCCTGACCAACTTTCTGGTGGAATGAAGCAGAGAGTTGGGCTTGCCCGAGCTCTAGCTGCTGATCCCGCCATTTTGTTGATGGATGAGCCGTTTTCAGCGCTGGATCCGCTCATTCGACGCGAATTACAGGACCAGTTCAAAGAGCTTTCGTCGAAGTTGGGGAAAACTACGCTTTTCATCACCCACGACTTGGATGAGGCAGTTCGGCTGGGACACCAAATCGGTGTCATGAAAGACGGAAGGATGCTTCAGATCGGCACGGCGGATGAAATTCTCGGAAATCCCAAAGACCCGTACGTCGAAAAATTCGTCCAGGGAAGCAGCCGATTGAAGCTTCTGAAAGCCGAGTCGGTGATGTTGCCCCTCGCCGAATTTGCCAGTGCCGGAAAGGGCTTGGCCTTAGCAGACGCCCCGCGACTCAACCTTGATGCTCCGATCAAGGAAATGCTCGATTTGTCAAATCGACACGGGAATATGCCGCTAGTGGTTGTGAATGGAGACGGAGTTGATGTGGGCATCGTGACCGCGTCCTTGCTTTTGCGCGGTGTACATGACAGGCTTTAGGTAGACTAAAGCGTTTATAATAAGCCACGCTTATAAGTACATGGCTATTTGTTGTTATTTGTGGACGAGTTTCTGCTCTACACGTTAGTGCGAGATACTCAGCAGACAGTTAAAAGAATTATGAGCCGCGAACCCCGAAATTGGTTGGTTGAACAATGAAGAACCCTGAAAAGAAGACCGTAGTCGTAACTGGAGCTGCTGGCGGAATGGGCCAAGCAATCTGTAAAAGGTTCGTGGCTAACGGATATTTTGTAATCGCCGGTGACGCCAACGCGAAGCGGTTGATTGACACGGCTGGCGAACTCAACCGAACTGGGGAAAATGCTCTGGTCAAGGTTGGAGATCTGAGAAGCAAGGCGTGTTGCGAGGATCTCATCGATACCGCTATCAGCCTTACCGGTCGGCTGGACGCCCTCGTTAACAATGCAGGCATCATCACCCGCGGTACAATCCTCGAAACGAGCGACGAGGATTGGGAAATAACCTTCGATATCAATCTGAAAGCAATTTTCTACACCTGCCGACGGGCAATAGCCTTCATGAAGGAGAATGGTGGCGGGTCGATCGTGAACATCTCCTCAACTTGGGGCATCTACCCTGGGCCTAGTCACGCAGCTTACTGCGCGAGTAAAGCCGCCGTAGCCACATTTTCAAAGTGCCTCGGCCGCGACCATGCGGGGGATGGAATAAGGGTCAATGCCGTGTGCCCCGGAGAGATAGATACACCTATGCTTCGCTCAGGCTTTATCCATCGTGGGTTTGATCCCGACACGGCGGTAGTCGAGCTAAGCAAGTCAAATCCTCTCGGCCGACTTGGCGAACCGGAGAATATTGCTGATGCGGTGTATTTCCTGAGCTCGGACGCGGCTCGATTCATCGCCGGGACCACACTCGAAGTCGCTGGAGCCAAGGCCGTCTATTAAGGAGTTCGCTCCTCGCCCCACCGCACGGTCCCCGACAATGTGGCTTTGAGTCTGGCGCTGGGAGTGAGCGCCCGCATGTTGGGGGGTGAGTGGCTATACGCCTTGTCAGGTCGAGATGAAAACAGGTCGCTAACCTGCATCAACAGCGCGGGTCTCGACCTCGGCATTGTCGCGCATCCTTGCTTTGCTCGGCATTCAGGACCGGCTTTGGGCTGGCTGGAGTTACGGTCATAACCTCAGTTCATAAGTTACATTCCTTTTTATTGTTAGTTGCAGAGTTTGTTTTGCCCTATATTCTCGCTTAAAATCAGGGATTATTAAAATGGCGGCAAGATCTGGAGGCCGAGACGCTCGGCAAAAGCTACGTTCTGACCGGACGGTGACTTACTTGCCGTCGCTGGAACGGGGCCTGCCTTATATGGATTTGCTGAGCCCGGATGAGTTGCTTAGGCTTCACAACATTTCGATGCAAATACTTGAAGAGATAGGCATCGAATTCCGGGATGCGGAGGCCATCGAACTTTGGCGAGCAGCCGGTACCGACGTAACCGGTCAACGCGTTAGGATCGACAGAAATCAACTAATGGAACTTGTGGCAAAGGCCCCTGAAACCATCACGGTTCACGCTCGGAATCCTGCCAAGACCGTGACTCTCGGCGGTCGAAAGACCATCTTCACCCCAGCGTACGGTTCGCCGAATGTCCTTGACCTTGAGGGCAAGCGGCGGAATGCGACAATTGAGGATTTCGTCAATTTTGCAAAACTCGCCTACCAAGCCCCCGCAATGCATATGACGGGTGGAGTTCTTTGCGAGCCGATGGATATTGCGGTCCCGAAGCGTCACCTGCACATGAACTACAGTTTGATACGGTACTCCGACAAGCCATTTATGGGAGCGGTGACCTCACGCGAGAGGGCAGAAGACACGGTCGCTATGGCCAAGATTGTCTTCGGAGACGAGTTCGTTAACAACAACACTGTGATGGTGTCCCTTGCCAACTGCAATTCGCCACTCGTTTGGGACGAGACCATGCTCGATGCGGTCAAGGTCTACTCCGCAAACAACCAGGCCATGATTTTCGCTCCGTTTGTGCTTGGTGGCGCCAGCACCCCGGCCAGCACTGTGGCTGCAGTCGCGCAGCTTAATGCCGAAGCACTTGCCGGCGTTGCCTTTGCACAGCTGGTCCGGCCGGGAGCGCCTTGCATCTATGGGCAGTGGTTGGCGACCGTTTCAATGAAAAGTGGTGCGCCAATGGCAGGGACACCCGAGATCTGTCACATGAATTTGTTGGTGGGGCAACTGGCCAGACGCTACAAACTGCCTTGGCGCTGCAGTGGTAGCAACACAAGTTCAAAGCTCGTCGATGCCCAGGCAGGCTATGAGGCCGCCCGCAATATGTACGGCGCACTTATCGCCGGTGCGAACTTTGTGCTTTCGTCCACCGGTTACCTCGAGGCAGCACTGACCCAGAGTTACAGCAAGTTCATGCTCGATGCTGAGCAGATGGTGATGTTCTATAAGTTTGGACAAGGCATAGTGATGCGCGAGATGGATGAAACGATCGATGCGATCCGACAAAGTGAGCCAGGCAGTCACTATCTTGGTACCGAACATACACTGAAGAATTTCGAGCAGGCCTTTTTCGTACCTGACTTGATGAACCACGACAGCTTTGAGCAATGGTCCGTCGCCGGGGCTAAGGACGCCAACGTCCGGGGACGCGATGCAGCTGTGCGGGCCCTGAAGGAATATGAAGCACCACCCATAGACGAAGCAATCGACGAAGAGCTTCTTGACTTTATGAAACGTCGGGAACTCGTAATCGGTGACGCCGTACTTTAGGCGCCAGGATAACACCAATGGCTGTGTGGTTGAGCGGCGTTCATACAGCGAGCATCGAGTACGAGAACTGGACACCCTCGTCTAGATTGTCGACCAAGCTCGGCAGGGCAAATAAACCTATCCCCGAGTGCTCGCCCAGCAGTTGCCGAAATCGCCCCAGGTTTTCCGGGTTCGACAACAGCTCGGCCAGTGCCTTGCGAAAGGTATGGACAAATTCTCATGAACGCACCTCCCAATATCAATGCCATGAAGTCATTGTCCACGCCTGAAGATCCGGCAATGGGCGGCCGCCCAATTGAGCTGGTGGTTCTGGTATTGCCAGGGTTTTCGCATCTGGCGCTCCACGCTTTCATCGAGCCGTTCCGCATCGCCAATACGGTATCCAAGCTGATGCTGTTCCGGTGGCGCATCGCCGGACCTGACGCCCAATCCGTCAAGGGGGCGAGCGGCATCTCGATCGCTGTTGATGTAACGATCGAGGAACTGAATACCTGTAGAAGCTACCGGGGCCCACATCATCTCGCAATCATCGGGGGCGAGCCGGTGGGCCGGCGGTTGACACAACAATTCAATAATTTCTTGCGCACGATCGCACGCCGCGGGGTTCCGATATCCGCGGTTGGAACGGCGACGTGGCTGCTCGCGCAGACCGGTCTGCTGGCAGGCACACGCTGCACGATTCACTGGTCGCGGCTGGCCGCCTTCTCGGAAGTGTTCAGACAGACCCAAATCCGCGACGCTCTCTTTGTCAAGGATGGGCAGTTTTCGACATGCGCGGGGGAGCTGGCGGCCTTCGACCTGGCCGTCGATCTGATCGCCGGCCATGTCGGCGGGTCAACCGCACAGGAGGTTTGCCGCTACGCCACCGTTGAGGGTCAGCGCTCAGGTTCCAACCGCCAGACCGGGCCGTCGGGTCTCGCTTTTGCCGGCGCAAGCGATAAACTTCTGATGGCTATGCGGCTCATGGAAGAGCATGTGGAGTACCCGCTGACCATGTCAGAAGTTGCGCACCGGGCCGGCCTGTCGCGGCGCCAACTGGAACGGTTGTTTGCAGCACACGTGCACATGCCGCCGGTCCGCCATTACCTCAGGATCCGCGTCGCCCATGCCAAGCGACTGATCGAAGGCACGAGCATGCCCATCATCGATATCGCAATGGCCTGCGGGTTTTTATCCCCTTCACACTTCGCAAAGTGCTTCAGAACTTTCAACGGCCTCTCGCCGCAGCAGTGTCGCTCGACGACGCCGGCTTGGGTCGGACCCGGCCTCGGCTAGATCAAAGGCGAAACTAAAGGATTGTTGCGGTCAGTTCGTCTACCGTTCGTTGGATGCACGGCCGAGATCAAAAGAAGTGAGCCCTAGCTCCCCCGGGCAACCCCGAAGAGGGTGTGTGGGAAGACATCGCGAACAGTTTGGTGCGCTTTGCGGCGCAGGTTCGTAGAGGTCGCTCTTATGGGCTAAACGCGATACGAACCATCAGTTCATTGGTCTAGTTGAAGATAAATGGCGGATCCTACTTGCGTCATTGCAATCTCAGCCTGCGCGATCTGGAGAGATGGTGGCCGAGCGCGGTCTGAGCGTGGACCATTCCTCCGCGCATCACCAAGATGTGAGCTACGGCGATCGCCGTAGCAAGGTGAGGCGGCGGCGACGCCATTCGACGAACGCGACCGTTACACGACGGCACGCGAGAATCGGCCTCGCATGAGGTTACCGGCGCTTCTTGGGAGGTTGCCTAATAGCGCCAGCCAGGCGGAATCATGGCGTCCGCCGTAGGCCAAGAAGAGTCGAGGAGCCGCCGCATAGCTTGATCACGGGGTATAGAGTGATCACGGATATTGTCGATCCACGAAAGCTTTAGGTCGCTGGATTCGCCGTACTGGCGCTCCCGCGCGTTGGCAATTCGCTCGCAAAGCAATTCTGAGGTCACGACTGTGAGGTGGAGACGAAGGCGAACTCCGTGGGTATCAACGGGGGTACTGACAATATGCAATCGGAGTACTCGGCGAGGTCGAGAACATCGTTGATGATGAAGTCTGGTATCTCACGAAGCCTCTTGGGGCGCTCATCCATCGGGTTCTCCTTCCCAAATTGGTGGCTTTCCGGGCAGGCCGAGCCTAATTCGCTGAAATTCGGCGTAGCTCTCGGCAACGGGTTGAGCGTTGAATAAATGCCGAGCCACTTTGCCATTTTCGACGACCTGGACAATCCACTGGCGGTCAACATTTTTCAATCGCACGTCATTCGGTTCTCCGGCAACCATGTCCATCATCCGTTTCAGCAATCAAGAATGAGCAATGCCAGCGGAAGTCCCAAGCCGCTGTATCGCTCTGCAGACAAACAACTTCCCCCGGCGTGATATTCAAACCTAGATTTTCTCACAGCATGTCGTCGCTACTTCGATGGCAATCCATTCGATTCAGTCAGAATGCTCCCCGCTCTAAGCGACCTATCGTCGTCTTCACCGAAGTCGGCATCGACCACCTTGGGCATATCGTCGACGAGCGCAGGGCTGTGGGTCACGCACCGCCGAACCACCGCAGAAAACCGTCGCCCGAAATCATAGCCACCGCGGCCCTGGCCGAACCTGGCCGAATGGTTACGTCTAAACCGCAATCCTTGGCCTTCCCGAGGCGATCGCCACCACATGTGCCTCGATGAACATGCGCTGGCTTTCGACTGTCGAGACACGGAATTCGGTGATGACGCCGATCTCGGCGTTGTCGGTGCCGGCATCCCTGGCGCGCTCTGCAACGATGGCGCGGACATCGGCCTCGGCCGCCGCGATCGCCGCAGCCTCATCGAGGAAATCGCGAACCTTTCCGCCAGAGGCAAGCCGGAACAGCCCTTCCTTGGGTTGGCTGACCTGTGCTTCGGCCGACACCCGCACTTGGCCGACAACGGCGCCGAGCGCATTGGCGACGTCAGTATCCTCCGGCACCACGCAGTCATTGCCGACCAGTTCGGCTAGGCCGGCATAGTGCAGCGGCGCGGAGGCGCCGAGGCCGATGACCGGACGGTCGAGCGTGACGCCCAGGCGGGCTATGCCGGGATGGCCGTCGACGGCACGCTGCACCAGCGCGTGGGCCACCGTCGCCGCGCCGTCGAGCCCGTCTTCGGCAAAGGCAGTCTCCAAGATGTATTCGGCCGACCAGCGCGTCAGGGTTACCAGCACCCGTTCCGACAGTGCTTCCGGCGAAGGGGCTATGGGCTGGCCGCGACCGTCACGCTTGCGGGCGAACAGTTCTGCGCCGAGACGAGCCGCGATCGGATCCCAGTTCGCCTGCTTGCCAAGCACATGGGCGGCGTCTGACGGCGTGAACCCGGCGACATGCACCAGCCCGCGCGACACCAGCCGGTCGAGCATCGCATTCTGGGCATTCGAGGTGAGCAGTTTGTCGAGAGCGACGGCCACAGCACCGATAGCCTCGTAGAGCCGCGCTTCCGGAGCGGTGAGGCCGGCGGCAAGCCTGTCCGGCACGCCGGTGCGCACCGCGAAGCGGCCGTCCATGCGGCCGGGGTTCGGCGCGCGCAGCTGACGTTCCAGTTCGACGGTCACCGCTCCGGCATGCGCCATGCTGGCCAGCGCCAGCGGCACGAGCCGGCGTGGCCCGAGCAAAATATTCGGGATGAGCGCGCCGTCCTCCAGCTTCACTTCCGAATCGCCGCCAAGGCCGAAAGTGCGCGTGGCGACGGCCTCGACCATGGTGCGGAAGCCGCCGACGGTGGCCCCTTCCACGTCGAGCCGCGGCCGGCCCTTGTCGAGCACGGCGACATCGGTGGTGGTGCCGCCAATGTCGGAGACGACGGCGTTGTCGAGCCCGGTCATGTGGCGGGCGCCGACCAGGCTGGCGGCCGGGCCGGACAGGATGGTCTCGATCGGCCGTTGGCGGGCAAACGCCCCCGAGACCAGCGCGCCGTCGCCGCGCACCACCATTAGGGGTGCTGCGATTTTGCGCCGCTTGAGAAAGCCTTCGGTCGCCGCCACCAGTCGGTCGATCATCGAGATCAGCCTGGCGTTCAGCAGCGTCGTCAGCGCCCGGCGCGGACCGCCAAGCTTGGCCGACAGCTCGTAGCTGGCGGTGACCGGCAGACCGGTCTTCTCGCGGATCAGCTTGAGGGCGGCCACCTCATGCGCCGGATTGCGGGTGGCGAAATAGGAGCAGACGGCAAAACCCGATACCGACGCGCCGAGTTCCGGCAAGGCCGCTTCGAGACCGGACAGGTCGAGCCCAGCGGTGTTGCCGTGGACATCGTGGCCACCGGGGCAGAACACCACCGGATCGGTGCCAAGCGCCGCCTTGAGCCCGTCGCGGGCGAGATCGGCCTCGGAGAAGCCGATCATGACCAGCGCCACCCGACCGCCCTGGCCCTCGACCAGCGCATTTGTGGCCAGCGTCGTTGACATCGACACCAGTTTTATAGCGGCTGGATCGGTGCGGGCCTTCTGCAGCACAGCGTCGACCGCTTCGGAAATGCCGACGGCGAGATCGTGCCTGGTGGTCAGCGCCTTGGCCTTGGCCAGCACCTTGCCCTTGTTCGGCCCGTGCTGCGGGCCTTCGGCTTCAGACCACAGCACGGCATCGGTGTAGGTGCCGCCGGTGTCGATCCCGAGGAACAGCGGCTTTGGCTTGGTCTTGGCTCTCATTGATGGCGGTTCGGCTGACGTCTGTCTGTTTCACGCCACAGCCGATGCGGAGCGACCTGCGCCTGCAAGAGGCCGAGGGTCGACACCATCGTGCGGCTCAAGGGAGGGCCAGGATGATCCTGGCGAGCGACAGCCCCTGTCGCAACCCGTTCGAAGTCGCCAACGCACCACTATGGCTGCGGCTTCGTCAGCTTGGCCCGATACTCCTCATCCAAGATGGCGGGCAGGGATATCTTTTTGGTTCGCGCGCCATCGACAGCGATCATTTCACCGCTAACGAAACTGGAATCCTCACTAGCCAACCAGAGGACTGCATTGGCTATCTCCTTTGGAGCGCCAATCCTGCCCACCGGGTGAAGTTGCCCCAATTCCCGCTCGATCAAGCTTCGGTCCGGGTGCATCTCGACGTACGCACGATTCAGCTCGGTATCGATCCAACCAGGGCATACGGTATTGCAACGTATACCATCCGGGCCGAGGTCAACTGCCAATCCCAGCGTAAGGCCGTGCACGCCGGCCTTGGTGGCCGCGTAGGCAGTATGCCAAGGGTTGACCATATAGCCCTCGACCGACCCGATGTTGACGATCGTGCCCGAGCCGATACGTCTCATTTCCGGGACCACATACTTGGCCATTAAAAACGGGCCGCGGAGATTGACCGCCATCAGCCTGTCCCAATCCTCGGCACTCTGTTCGTCGATGGACTTATGAATGACCATGCCGGCGTTGTTGACCAGGACATCGATCCTGCCAAACT
>NZ_JAMYQC010000038.1:0-59254 GCF_040320645.1 Mesorhizobium sp. M0633 | reverse complement strand
TCTGGTCGGCGCCGCGCTTGGTCATGTTGACGAGATGAGCCACGACATCGCCGTCGATCTCCTTCGGATTGACGAAATGCGTCATGCCGAATTTCTCGCCCCATTCCTTCTTGTCGTTGTTCAGGTCGACGCCGATGATCATGTCGGCGCCGGCAAGGCGCAGGCCCTGGATGACGTTGAGGCCGATGCCGCCGAGGCCGAAGACGACCGCCGTCGCGCCTTGCTCGACCTTGGCCGTGTTGATCACAGCACCGATGCCGGTGGTGACGCCGCAGCCGATGTAGCAGATCTTGTCGAACGGGGCGTCGGCATTGACCTTGGCCACCGCGATCTCGGGCAGCACGGTGAAGTTGGAGAAGGTCGAGCAGCCCATGTAGTGGAACAGCTTGTCCTTGCCGATCGAGAAGCGCGAGGTGCCGTCCGGCATCAAGCCCTGTCCCTGCGTGGCGCGGATGGCGGTGCACAGATTGGTCTTGCGCGACAGGCAGGACGGGCACTGCCGGCATTCCGGCGTGTAGAGCGGGATGACATGGTCACCCTTCCTGACCGAGGTGACGCCCTTGCCGACGTCGACGACGATGCCGGCGCCCTCATGGCCGAGGATCGCCGGAAACAGGCCTTCCGGGTCGGCGCCCGACAGCGTGAACTCGTCGGTGTGGCAGATGCCGGTTGCCTTGATCTCGACCAGCACCTCGCCATCACGGGGACCTTCGAGGTCGACCTCCATGATCTGCAGCGGCTTTCCGGCGGCAACGGCGACAGCGGCGCGCGTTTTCATCAGGCAATCCTCCCAAGGCAGTCTGCAATCCAGGTTAGATTTAACTTACCATTCAGCTCTGCGCTATGCACGAAGCGACGTTCTGACCCCGGATTTTCGTCAGCGCCCGCCGATTTGCATGCGGGATAGGCTCCGACTTTGCCTTGACCGGCCCCCTGAAGCCCATAAAACGGGAAGCCCGTAAAAGAAGGGCAGCCGAGGGACGAGGCCTGCATGTTCACAAAGATCCTGGTCGCCAACCGTGGCGAGATCGCCTGCCGCGTGATCAAGACGGCGCGCAAGATGGGCATCGCCACCGTTGCGGTCTATTCCGACGCCGACCGCGACGCCGTGCATGTCGAAATGGCCGACGAGGCGGTGCATATCGGGCCTTCGCCGGCTGCGCAAAGTTATCTGGTCGCGGAAAAGATCATCGCCGCCTGCAAGGCGACAGGAGCAGAGGCCGTGCATCCCGGCTACGGTTTCCTGTCCGAGCAGGCATCCTTCTGCGAAGCGCTGGAGCAGGAAGGCATCGTCTTCATCGGCCCGAAGCCCAAGGCCATCAAGGCGATGGGCGACAAGATCGAATCGAAGAAGTTCGCCAACGCGGCCAAGGTGTCGACGGTGCCCGGCTGGCTCGGCGTCGTCGAAAGCGCCGCCCATGCCGAAAGAATAGCCGGCGAAATCGGCTATCCCGTGATGATCAAGGCTTCGGCCGGCGGCGGCGGCAAGGGCATGCGCATCGCCTGGAGCAAGGCAGAGGTGCGCGACGGCTTCGACCGGGCGCGGTCGGAGGCCAAAAGCTCGTTCGGCGATGACCGCGTCTTCATCGAAAAATTCATCGTCGATCCGCGCCATATCGAAATCCAGGTGCTCGCCGACGCGCATGGCAACACGCTCTATCTCGGCGAGCGCGAATGCTCGATCCAGCGCCGCAACCAGAAGGTCGTGGAGGAGGCGCCGTCGCCGTTCCTCGACGCCAAGACCCGCAAAGCCATGGGCGAGCAGTCGGTGGCGCTGGCCAAGGCCGTCGACTACCAGAGCGCCGGCACGGTCGAGTTCATCGTCGACAGCGACAAAAACTTCTATTTCCTGGAAATGAACACGCGGCTGCAGGTCGAGCATCCGGTGACGGAGCTCGTCACCGGCATCGACCTGGTCGAGCAGATGATCCGCGTGGCGGCCGGCGAAAAGCTCGCCATCAAGCAGAGCGACGTCAAGCTGAACGGCTGGGCGGTGGAAAGCCGCCTCTATGCCGAAGATCCGTATCGCAACTTTCTGCCGTCGATCGGCAGGCTGACGAAATACCGGCCGCCGGAAGAGGGAAAATTCGGCGAAATCGTCATCCGCAACGATACTGGCGTTACCGAAGGCTCGGAAATCTCGATGTTCTACGACCCGATGGTCGCCAAGCTGTGCACCTGGGCGCCGACACGGCTGGCGGCGATCGACGCGATGTCGGAAGCGCTGGACAGTTTCGTCGTCGACGGCATCGAGCACAACATACCGTTCCTGGCGGCGCTGATGCAGCATCCGCGCTGGCGGGAAGGGCGGCTATCGACGGCGTTCATCGCCGAGGAATATCCCGACGGCTTCGCGCCCATTGTGCCGAACAGCGAAGAAAACGCGGTGCTGGCCGCGATCGCAACCGCGATCGAACTGCTGCGCCGCGACCGGCTCGACCGGCTGGGCGGGCGGCTGGCGCCGCATTCGGGCGCCTTGAAACGCGATTGGGTGGTGAAGATCGGCCGGGATTATCTTTCGGTTGCCATCGTCGAAGGCATGATTTCCATTCCGATGGAGCTCGACCTCACAATCGACGGCGGCAAACCGCTGACGGTGACCTCCGACTGGCGGCCGGGCGATCTCATCTGGCGCGGCGCGGTCAGCGGCCGCAAGGTTGCGGCGCAGGTCAGGCCGGTGCTGAACGGGTTCCGCGTCGCCTGGAAAGGCATGTCGGTGACAGTCCGCGCCATGCTGCCGCGCACCGCCGAGCTCGAACGGCTGATGCCGGAAAAAGTGGCGCCGGACACCTCCAAGATGCTGCTCTGCCCGATGCCCGGCCTCGTCGTCTCGATCGCCGTTGCCGAGGGGCAGGAGGTCAAGGCCGGCGAGACGCTGGCCGTGGTCGAGGCGATGAAGATGGAAAACGTGCTGCGCGCCGAGCGCGATCTCATCGTCTCGAAGCTCAACGCCAGGCCAGGCGACAGCCTTGCCGTCGATGCGGTGATCATGGAATTCGCGTGAGGCCGAAACCCCCGCCCTCGACGCCCGTCAGAAGTTGGCGGGACAGCGCCCCCCTCTGTCCTGCCGGACATCTCCCCCTCCAGGGGGGAGATTGGCAGCCTCGGCGCCTCGCTCGCTCCTGCAACGTTGGAAATTGGCGAAAGCCGAGATGATGGCCAATCTCCCCCCTCGTGGGGGAGATGTCCGGCAGGACAGAGGGGGGCGCGAAGGAACGCGACCTTGCAATTGGTTGGGCACGCTCAGTGGAGGAGGGACAAGGCGAGGCCGTGAGGAATTCGCACTTTTTTGCCGTCACAACGTATTTTGTTCTTGCTTTGTGCCGGCAGCTATGCTATTAATTTGCGCATGGTGCTAATTGGCTCCAGCGACCCGCCCGCAGTGGCGGGTTTTTATTTGCAGCCTGACGTCGGCGGGACAGCGCCCTCTCTGTCCTGCCGGACATCTCCCCCACGAGGGGGAGATTGGCAGCTTCGGTGGTTGCTCTAAACTTCCAAAGCTCCAATCACCACCGCTGGACTCGTGTTACCCGGTGCCGGACAATACATCTTCATCGACTGAGTCCTTGTGAGGCGGCGCGAAAAAACCATGGCGGATGAGAGACTTCCACGCGATCCCTTGCTGCGCGAGGCCTATGCAAAGGCGTCGCGGGCGGAGGCGGCGGCGCGTCGGTTCATTCATCTGCGCGTGCATTCGGCCTATTCGCTGCTCGAAGGTGCCTTGCAGCTCGGCAAGATCGTCGGCCATGCGGTGCAGGACGAATGCCCGGCAATCGCCGTCACCGACACCAACAATCTGTTCGGCGCGCTGGAATTCGCCCAGAAGGCGGCAAAGGACGGCATCCAGCCGATCATCGGCTGCCAGATCGACCTCGCTTTTTCCGGCGAGGCGAGCGACAGCCAGCGCGACCGCAGGCGGCAAGGACCGGAGATGCGGCCGGTCGTCCTGATCGCCGCAACCGAGGCCGGCTACGGCAATCTGGTCAGGCTGGTCAGCCGCGTCTACCTCGAGACACCGCCCGGCGAAGCGGTGCATCTGACGAGCGAGATGCTGCAGGGCCATTCCGACGGTCTGATCTGCCTTACGGGCGGGCCGCGCGGTCCGATCGGCACTGCCTTGAAACAGGATCGCCGCGAACTCGCCGAGACCCGGCTCTCGGCGCTCAAGAGCCTGTTCGGCGACCGGCTCTATGTCGAGCTTGAGCGCGTGTCGAGCTACGACCGCGCCATCGAGCAGTCGTCGGTCGATCTCGCCTACCGCCACGATCTGCCGCTGGTTGCCACCAACGAGGCGTTTTTCTTCTCTCGTGAAGACTATGAGGCGCATGACGCCCTGATCGCCATCGCCGAAGGTTCCGTGGTTGCGGCCGACAATCGCCGCCGCCTGTCGCCCGACCACTTCCTGAGAAGCCAGGCCGATATGGCGAGGCTGTTCGCCGACCTGCCGGAAGCAATCGACAACACCGTCGAGATCGCGCTGCGCTGCTCGTATTACCCGAAGACCCGCAATCCGATTCTGCCGCGCTTTGCCGGCCGCGATGTCGCCGACGCCGATGCTGCGGTCAAGGCGGAGGCGCAGGAGCTTGCCAGGCAGGCGCATGAAGGGCTAGAGGCGCGGCTGGCGGCGCACGGGCCGACGCCCGGCTATACCGTCGAGCAATATCGCGAAAGGCTGGATTTCGAGCTCGGCGTCATCGAGAAGATGAAATATCCGGGCTATTTCCTGATCGTTGCCGACTTCATCAAATGGGCCAAGGCACAAGGGATTCCGGTCGGCCCGGGCCGCGGTTCGGGCGCCGGCTCGCTGGTCGCCTATGCCACGACCATCACCGACATCGACCCACTGCGTTTTTCGTTGCTGTTCGAGCGCTTCCTCAATCCCGACCGCGTGTCGATGCCCGACTTCGACATCGACTTCTGCCAGGACCGGCGCGAGGAAGTCATCCGCTACGTCCAACGGAAATACGGCCGCGACCAGGTTGGCCAGATCATCACCTTCGGCACGCTGCAGGCGCGCGCGGTGCTGCGCGACGTCGGCCGCGTGCTGCAGATGCCTTACGGGCAGGTCGACAAGCTGAGCAAGATGGTGCCGTCGAACCCGGCCAATCCGGTCAAGCTCGCCGACGCCATCGCCAACGAGCCGCGCTTTGCCGAAGAGGCGGAGCGTGAGCCGATCGTGCAGACGCTGCTCGATACGGCGCAGAAACTGGAAGGTCTTTATCGGCACGCCTCGACGCACGCCGCCGGCATCGTCATCGGCGACCGGCCGCTGTCGGAGCTGGTGCCGATGTACCGCGATCCGCGCTCGGACATGCCGGTCACGCAGTTCAACATGAAATATGTCGAGCAGGCCGGGCTGGTGAAATTCGACTTCCTTGGCCTGAAGACGCTGACGGTGCTGGACAGGGCCGTCAAGCTGATCCGCCGCCGCGGCATCGAGATCGATCTTGCCCACATTCCGCTCGACGACCCCGAAACCTACGCCATGCTGTCGCGCGGCGAGGTGGTCGGCGTGTTCCAGGTGGAAAGTGCCGGCATGCGCAAGGCGCTGATCGGCATGCGGCCCGACTGTATCGAGGACATTATCGCGCTGGTCGCGCTCTACCGGCCGGGGCCGATGGAGAACATACCGACCTACAACGCCAGAAAGCACGGCGAGGAGGAGATGGCGTCGATCCACCCGAAGATCGACCATCTCGTCAAGGAGACGCAAGGCGTCATCGTCTACCAGGAACAGGTGATGCAGATCGCGCAGGAGCTCTCCGGCTATTCGCTGGGCGAAGCCGATCTGCTGCGCCGCGCCATGGGCAAGAAGATCCGCGCCGAGATGGACAAGCAGCGCGAGCGCTTTGTTTCGGGCGCGGTCGAGCGCGGCGTCGGCAAGCCGCAAGCCGACTTCATCTTCGACCTGCTGGCAAAGTTTGCCGACTACGGTTTCAACAAATCGCATGCCGCCGCCTATGCCGTCGTCTCCTACCAGACCGCCTATCTGAAGGCGCATTACCCTGTCGAATTCCTGGCGGCATCGATGACGCTCGACATGGGCAATACGGACAAGCTCGCCGATTTCCGCCAGGATGCGCTGCGCCTCGGCATCGAGGTGGTGGCGCCGTCGGTCATGACGTCGTTCCGGGATTTCGAGGTCGGCGAGAACCGCATCTTCTATTCGCTGGCCGCGCTCAAGGGCGTCGGCGACGCGGCGGTCGAGCACATCGTCGCTACGCGCGGCGAAAAACCCTTCAAGAGCCTCGCCGATTTCTGTGATAGGGTCGATCCGAAGATCGTCGGCAAGCGCGTCTTCGAAAGCCTGATCATGGCCGGCGCGCTCGACTGCTTCGGTCATGACCGTGCGGCGATGATGGCCGGCGTCGAGCGGATGATGGGGCTGGCGTCGCTGGCGCAGCAGAATGCCGTCACCGGCCAGCATGACATCTTTGGCGCCTCGCTCGGCGCACAGTCGCAGGCGCTCAACTTGCCGGCGACCGATCCCTGGCTCGCCGCCGACCGCCTGCACCGTGAATTCCAGGTGGTCGGGTTCTATCTCTCGGCGCATCCGCTCGACGAATACAAGGCGGCGCTGCAGAAAATGCGGGTGCAGACCTGGGGCGAGTTTTCGGCCGCCGTCAAACGCGGTGCTGCCGCCGGCCGGCTCGCCGGCACGGTGACCACCAAGCAGGAGCGCAAGACGCGCACCGGCAACAAGATGGGCGTCGTGCAATTCTCCGACACGTCCGGCCAGTATGAAGCGGTGCTGTTTTCCGAGGGGCTGGCGCAATACCGCGACTTGCTCGAACCCGGCCGCTCGGTGGTGATCACCGTTTCGGCCGAGGACAGGCCTGAAGGCGTCAATCTGCGCATCCAGACCGTGCAGTCGTTGGAGGAAGAGGCAAGCCGTATCCAGAAAGCGTTGCGCATCTTCGTCAGAAATGACGCACCGGCATCGACAATCCAATCGCAGCTTGGCCAGCGTGGCGACAGTCAGGTGAGCATCATCGTCATCAAGGAAGGCGGCGAGGGCGAGGTCGAGATCGAGTTGCCCAACCGCTACCGCGTATCGCCTCAGATCGCGTCGGCGATGCGGGCGGTGCCGGGCGTGGTCGAGGTGGAACTGGTCTAAGAGTTAGCGCACGCTTATGAAGCGGCGATCTCCGCCGGTTGCGGTGCTCTCCGCTGCAGGTTGAGCAGATTTCCCATGAGGATCAGCAGGGCGCCACCGGCGGTGAAGGCGTCGATCTGCTCGTGATAGAGCAGCCATCCGATCACCGCCGACAGCGGCACGCGCAAAAAGTCCATTGGCGAGATGACCGTCGCATCGGCATAGACAAGTGCGCGGGCCATGCAGAAATGCGACGACATGCCGGTGAAGGCGATGAGCAGGATCCACGGCCAGAGCTCAAGCGGCGGGTTTTGCCATTCGTAAAGCGCCGGGACCAGGCCAAGCAGCGACTGGATGATCAGCATCCAGAAGATGATGCGCACGACGCTGTCCGTCCGCGTCAGCGACTTGACGAGGACCACCGAGACGCCGAAGCAGACCGCGGCTCCCAGCACGATTACATGTCCCGGATTGACCGCGCCGACGCCCGGACGCACGATGATCACAACGCCGATCAGCCCGAGCACGATCGCTGCGAGCCGTGGCCGGGAGAGCCTTTCGCCGAGGAAACCGACGGCCAGCAAAGCAGTCCAGATCGGCGTCGTGAATTCGATCGAGATCAGTACCGCAAGCGGGATCAGCGTCAGGGCGTAGAGCCAGGCAGCCTGGCCGGTATAGTGGACGACGTTGCGGGCGATATGAGCCAGCGGGCGTCCGGTGCGCATCGCCGCAAAACCGCCTGACATCATGACCAGCGGCAACAGGATGAAAAAGCCGATCACCGAGCGCAGCTCGAGCACCTGGAAGACGTTTAGTTCGGCCGTCGTGGCGCGGCCAGCCACCGACATCGCCAGGAACGAGGCGATCGACAGCGCCATCCAGAACGCGGCCTTGGGGATCGAGGGTGCGGGTGCCATGCGGCTATGTCGCAAGCCGGAGCGCTCATCGCAACCGCTAGCCGACGCATTCGGCTGGGCCAGCCGTGCAGCGCTTCACGCAGTGATGTTGAAGCCGGAACTCGCGACTGAGGGAAGCGTTGGTCTGTCACTGCTTGCGTTCTGTGTTTTGGATACCAACGAGGAGCGGTCCGATGAAATCATTCGCACGATTTGTACTTGCCGGCTGCCTGACGGCCGGGGCCGGCGCAGCGCATGCCGACGATCCGGATTTTCTTCGCTCATTCCAGGGGAATTTCGCCGGCAAAGGCATCGTCAAGGTGACCACCGATGCGCCGACGGTGAATGTCTCCTGTCATTTCAATTCCGACGCAACGTCGAGCTCGCTATCGCTCGACGGCAGCTGCCGCGGTCTTATCGTGGTAACGCGCGCCATCAGCGCCGATCTCAAATCGAGCGGGACGAAATACACCGGCACCTATGTCGGATCGCGCACCGGGCCGGCGCAATTGAGCGGCAGCCGCTCCGGCAACGCAATCAATCTCGGCATCCGTTGGGCCAAGGAGGTCAATGGCGATCGCAGGGCGCAAATGACTGTTGAGAAAACCGGCGAGGACGGCATGCGGCTGACCGTTATCGATACCGATCCGAAAACTGGAAAAAGGGTGGTGACCAGCAGGATCGATCTGCGGCGCACCTGACGGGCTCACTCCTCGACCGGTTCGGGCGGATGGGCATCGCGGCCCTTGCCGAAGGTATAGCCGGTTTCCACCGCCCTGCGGCCGAACTTGCCGCGCAGCGTGTCGATGGCGCCTTCGGCCATGGCGCGCTTGCGTGACTGGACGTCGACCAGGTCGGGCGGGTCCGCCCGGTCATCGTCGGAGAGATCGCTGACGCCAATGCCGAGCAGCCGGTATTTCGTGCCATCCGCTTCCTTGCGCAGCAGCTCGAGCCCGGTCTGAAAGATGCGGTCGGCCAGCCGGGTCGGATCGCCGAGCTGGCGATTGCGCGTGCGGATCTTGAAATCCTGGGTCTTCAGCTTGAGGACGACGGTGCGTCCGGCAATGCCGGATTTCTTCAGCCGGGCCGAGACTTTTTCCGACAGCGCCCTCAGCACCGAAACCAGTTCGTCGACGGAGGCGATGTCGGTATCGAAAGTGGTTTCTGCCGACACACTTTTCGCGTCCTGGTCGGGAACGACGCGACGGTCGTCCTCGCCGCGCGAAAGCCGGTAGAGCCGGTCGCCCATGACGCCGTAGCGGCGCATCAGATCGCCACGTTCCATGCGCTGCAACTGGCCGATGGTGCGGATGCCGTCGCGCTCGAGCGTGGCGGCAAAGGCCTTGCCGACCCCCCAGATCAGCGTCACCGGCTGCTCGGCCAGGAAGCCGATAGCCTCGGCCTCGCCGATCACCGAAAAGCCGCGCGGCTTGCGGAAGTCCGACGCCACCTTGGCCAGGAACTTGCAGTAGGAAAGGCCGGCCGAAACGGTGATGCCGATCTCCTTTTCCACGCCGAGTGCGAAGCGCGCCAGCACCACCGCAGGCGGCAGGCCATGCAGGCGCTCGGTGCCGGCGAGGTCGAGAAAGGCCTCGTCGATCGAGAGCGGCTCGACCAGCGGCGTCAGCGCCTGCATCATGGCGCGCACCTCGCGGCCGACGCGCACGTATTTTTCCATGTCCGGCGGCAGGACCACCGCTTCCGGGCAGGCTTCGAGCGCCTTGAACATCGGCATTGCCGAGCGCACGCCGTGGATGCGGGCAATGTAGCATGCGGTGGAGACGACGCCGCGCTTGCCGCCGCCGATGATCAATGGCCGGTCCTTCAACGCCGGGTTGTCGCGCTTTTCGACCGCCGCGTAGAACGCGTCGCAATCGATATGGGCAAGGCGCAGCCGGTAGAGCTCCGGATGGCGGGCGAGCCGTGGACTGCCGCAGCGCTCGCAACGGCCTGCCTCGCTGCGCTGAAAACTCAGGCAGTCGCGGCAAAAACCGTGTTCGGGATTGTTGACAGGGGCCGCCATCGCTGCGAACATAAAGAGAACAAATGCAATGGTACGTCAGGACGGACGCCACGACAAGGCGGTGGGCCGGGAGAGAGCTCATGAATACGACCATAGCGCCGCTAGTGCCCGAGCTTTGGGCGGATTTCGAAGATCTTTTCGGTAGGCAAGGCGCCTGCTACGGCTGCTGGTGCACACATTTCCGGCTGTCGCCCGCAGCGCGCCGCGCGAGCAACCGGGAGCGCAACAAGGACCACATCAAGGCGCGGATCGAGGCCGGGCCGCCGCCCGGCCTGTTGGCCTTCGAGGGTGGCCAGGCGGTCGGCTGGATGCAGATCGGCCCGCGTGCCGACGTGCCCGAATGGAACAACCAGGGCAGGGGGTCGGCGCCGATCGACCCCGCCGACGCCAGCGATCCGGGCGTCTGGGCGATCTCCTGCTTCTTCATCCGCACCAAAGCACGCGGCAAGGGCCTGTCGCACCGCCTGGTCCAAGGCGGCATCGAGTTCGCCCGCCAGAACGGAGCGCGGCTGATCGAAGCCTGCCCGATCGATCTATCGAAGGATTCGCGCTCGATCGGGCTGTTCGTCGGCTCGTCGCGGGTCTTCGAAAAGGCCGGGTTCCAGCGGTTGGTCGAACGTAAGCCAGGCCGACCGCTGATGCGGCTGGTGCTGTAACAGCTCCGCAACACATAGGCCTTCTCTTGCGGCTGCGATGGTATTTGCCTACCAGTGATAGAACGGCTTGAGGGCCGCGATTAAGTGAGGATCGAGATGAAGCGCGTTTTGCCACTTGTTTTACTTCTTGCCTGCAGCGCACCGGCCTTCGGCCAAGCGGTCGACAGGCAAGGCGCGAAGCAGCTTTCCGACGATCTGGCGCACTACATCGGCAAGAAGCTGTTCGATATCGGGTTCGTGAAAATTTCAGTCGACGGCGATGCCTACAAGCTCGCTTTCGACTTCAAGCCAGTCACGGATTTGATGGCAAAGCAGCAAGCCTTCAAGTTCGACGTCACGCCTTACTTCATCTTGGTCAAGCCACGCCAAGATGGACACTGGGACGTTTCGGCGGACGTGTCCCCGAAGGGGTCTATCGATTTCGTTGGCCCTGAGGGGGCGCAGCACATCGACTTCTCCGTGTCGGACAACAAGTTCACCGGAGTTTATGACCCCGACCTGGCCGCTTTCGCGAGCGCAACCGGTTCGATGGCTGGCATGACGATGACCACCCGAGAGCCCAAGCAGCAGGCGGATGTCACGGTCGGTGCTGGCACTGCCGTAATAGTTTCGACCAAATCCGCAAATGGCGGCATCGATTTCACGGTGATGGAAAAAATAACGAACTTCGCCGAAACGATCAAAGTCAACGATCCCAAAAGTGGGTTGAGTTTTCCGGCTGCTGTAAAAGCGCCTGAACTTTCCGTGGATGCGTCCGGCAAGGGTTTGCGGACAAAGCCGCTGCTCGACCTGCTTGCTTTCATCGTGGCGACTGATGATGCAGCCAAATTCAAGGCGGATGAGGCGGAGTTCAAATCGCTTCTGACGGCAGCACTGCCATTGTGGGAGCGGATCGACGGCACCTACGGCTTCAAGGACTTTGTGGTGGAGAGCCCGGTAGGCAAGTTCGGTGCGACGCAACTGAATACCGCCGTCGGCATGGACGGCATCGCCAAGGACAGCAAGATCAACTACGCGTTCAAGGTTTCCGGCCTGACAATACCACAGCAGGTGCTGCCCAGCTGGAGCGTTGCGTTGCTGCCGACGGATATCGACCTCAACTTCGGCGGCACCAACATCGATCTGGACAGCATGGCGAAGAAAACCATCGAAACCCTTGATTTCAGCAAGGATCCACCGCTGCCGGCAGATTTCGGCAACCAGATCTTCGCCGATTTCCTGGCCAAGACGCCAAAGGCCATTCTCGGACACAGCACGATCAAGAACGGCAACATCGAGAT
Source organism: Mesorhizobium sp. M0633 (assembly GCF_040320645.1). Lineage (NCBI taxonomy): Bacteria > Pseudomonadati > Pseudomonadota > Alphaproteobacteria > Hyphomicrobiales > Phyllobacteriaceae > Mesorhizobium > Mesorhizobium sp. M0633. Next base: position 47,303 of record NZ_JAMYQC010000038.1, on the reverse strand, counting down.
TGCGATGGAAGGTGAAATGACGTTCCCCGGCAAGAAGCCCGAGGCGAGCATGACCATCGATGTCGCGGGCTATGACAAGATTGTGGAGGCTCTGCAGACGGCGGCCAAGACCGAGCCGGAAGCGGCGCAGTATTTCCCCTTCGCACTCGCCGTCAAAGGATTTGGCAAGGCGCTGCCGGATGGTCGACTGGAATGGGTCGTCAACGCTAAGGCAGACGGTTCGGTCACGGTCAACGGCGCCATGCTGAAGCCGGCCGATGCCGTTCAGGACAACCCCGTCATGGACCCAAGCGAGGCTACCGTTCCGGATCATGGCTCGGGCGAGAATGACAGTGGCGGGGCAGGGGCGAAGTTGAAACCCTAAGCGCCGAGCTTGGAGCGGTTCATCGTTTCCCGGAAACGCCGAACCGCTCCATGTCTTTGTTTTTGCACAATCCGGACGGAAAACCGTTTCACACTTTTCCTGGAATTGCTCTAGAAGCGGCTGGCGTTAACGCCCGAGTGCGCTCACGATTTTCGCCGCCGCGATCTGCCCGCAGTCTCGGGATCGCCGCTTATATCGAATGCTCATGATTGTCGTCGCCGAGCGGCAGCGCCCGCAATGCCTTGCCGACTGCGGCGGGCGGCGTTCCGGTCTCCTCGGAAAAACGCATCAACGTCGGCTCGTGGGCAAGGATGAACTGCAGCACGCCGGCCAGGAATCCCGGCTCGCCCGCCGCCCGGCGGATGGAATGGGCTTCGATGCCGGTGATCGCCAGGAAGCGGGGCAGAAGTTCCGAATCGGCGGCGACGAAGCCCAACGCCTTTACGGCAACCGTTTCCGCTTCCTCGCGCATTGACGCTGCGTTTGCCATCGCTACCTTCCTTCATGGGCGGAATCGTTCTGTTTTCGCAGTAGTGGCAAGTGTCGCCGGCAGCAAGCTCGCCGACCTGGAATCCGAACGCTTTTAGGGCGACCGGTTTCCGTTTCGTCAATCATATTGCCGTATAGTGGGAACAGGTTTGGTGCGTCCCGACAAGGGGCGCATGACGGCACCCTTCGAGTGGAAGGCCAGCCGGGACGGGAAATCGATGCCAAAGAAGGTTATGATCGTCGAAGACAACGAGCTCAACATGAAGCTCTTTCGCGACCTCATCGAAGCGAGCGGCTACGAGACGGTGCGCACACGCAACGGCCTGGAAGCGCTGGATCTGGCGCGGCAGCACAGGCCGGACCTCATCCTGATGGACATCCAGCTGCCGGAAGTGTCGGGCCTCGAGGTCACCAAATGGCTGAAGGAGGACGATGATCTCCACGTCATCCCGGTCATCGCCGTCACCGCCTTCGCGATGAAGGGGGACGAGGAGCGCATTCGCCAGGGCGGCTGCGAGGCATATATCTCCAAGCCGATCTCGGTGCCGCGTTTCATCGAAACCATCAAATCCTACCTGGGCGATGCCTGATGTATCTTTCCAGCCGAGCCGGAGCTTTGTGAAATGACCGCGCGGATCCTCGTCGTCGACGACATCCCAGCCAATGTCAGGCTGCTGGAGGTTCGGCTGCTCGCCGAATATTTCGAGGTCCTGACCGCCACCAACGGGCCGGACGCGATCGAGATCTGCGAGAACGGCAAGGTCGACGTCGTGCTGCTCGACGTGATGATGCCCGACATGGACGGGTTCGAGGTCTGCCGGCGGCTGAAGGGCGACCCGGCGACATCGCACATCCCTGTCGTGATGATCACCGCGCTCGACCAGGTTTCGGACCGGGTGCGCGGCCTCGAGGCCGGCGCCGACGATTTTTTGACCAAGCCGGTTAACGATCTGCAGTTGATGACGCGCGTCAAGAGCCTGGTCAGGCTGAAATCGCTGACCGACGAGCTGCGGCTGCGCGCCTCGACGACACGCAATATCGGCATCGAGGAGCTTTTGAGCCGCAACTTCGCTACCGACGATGCGGTGCCGAAGGTGCTGCTGGTCGACGAGCGCAAATCCTCGTTCGAGCGCATCCAGAAGATGCTGCGCGGCAGTGCCGATCTCGACGTCGCCAACGATCCGCATGCCGGCTTCTTCCAGGCCGCCGAGCAGCCGTATGAATGCGTGATGATCTCGACGGCCTTCGCCGATTTCGACCCGCTGAGGCTCTGCTCGCAATTGCGCTCGCTCGATCGCACCCGTTTCCTGCCGATCATCCTTCTGGCGGACGAGGGCGAGGAGGGGCGTATCATCCGCGGCCTCGAACTCGGCATCAACGATTATCTGATGCGGCCGATCGACCAGCAGGAGCTGACCGCGCGGCTGCGTACGCAGGTGCGCCGCAAGCGCTACAACGACCAGCTTCGCGCCAGCGTCACCCAGACCATCGAGATGGCGGTGACCGATGCCCTGACCGGCCTGCACAACCGCCGCTATCTCGACAGCCATTTGCAGACGCTGTTCGACCGCGCCGTAGCACGGCGCCGGCCGCTGTCGGTGATGATCACCGATCTGGACCGCTTCAAGAGCATCAACGACGCGCATGGCCATGACGGCGGCGACGACGTGCTGCGCGAATTCGCGCGGCGGCTGCGCAAGAATGTGCGCGGCATCGATCTAGCCTGCCGCTTCGGCGGTGAGGAGTTCGTCGTGGTGATGCCGGACACCGACGGCGCGGTAGCCGAAAAGGTCGCCGAGCGCATTCGCGCCGAAATCGCCCAGCTGCCGTTTGCCATCGGCACCGAAGGCAAGGCCGTCGAAGTCACCGTCAGCGTCGGCGTGTCGTCGGTGCTGAAGGGGGTAGACACGGTCTCGGCGCTGATGAAACGCGCCGACCTCGCGCTCTACGAAGCCAAGAGCGGCGGCCGCAATCGCGTCGTCGCCAAGGCGGCTTAGCACCGAACACCAATTGCCCGGTCAACGCGACAAGGTTACGAATTTACCTTAATCCAAGCGATTTGCGAGGCTTGGTTAAGAAACGGTTGATTTCCATAAGTTGTTGCGCAAATGTGCAGCCCTTAGACGTAACCGGCACGAGGCTAGATCGCCGGTTCGACCCGAAGAATACCCCATGATGCTCAGGTCCGCCGCATCTCCTGGGTCCGTGGGGTCGGCCGGCCGGCGCTGGCACATAGTGGCCTCCTCGTACCGCTGCCAAACGCCGGCCGGCCCCCAATTTTCAAAACACATCAGGATTCTACGCCAAGACCTGGAAAACGCTTGGTTTTTGTAGCGGCAGCGACAGCGCCCTTTGAAATAGCCGGCTGGGCAGAGCGTATGCGCCCGCAGTCGGTTGACAGGGCCTGTCTTCTATGCAGAAATTGGTTGGACCATTGAGCCATTTGGTGACCCGTTGGCATGACCGAATTCGGCCTTTCCCCCATACAGGCAACTGCTCGCGACGACGCGGTACTCAAGGCGCTGGCCGGCTTTGTGATGCGGGAAGCTCTCGGGCCCGGCCAGAGACTGCCGACCGAACGCATCCTTGCCGAGCGCCTCAAGGTGAGCCGCAACACCGTGCGCGAGGCGCTGACGCGCTGGGAAGGGCTCGGCCTGGTCGAACGGCGGCAAGGCAGCGGCACCTATCTCAAGGGAGTGGTCTCGCTGGACATGCTGCACATGCCGCTGACGCTGGCCGGCGGCAATGATTTCACCAGCCTGATGCAGACGCTGGAAATCCGCCGGGCACTGGAAGCGGAAGCCGCCGCCCTGTGCGCCGTCCGCGCGGGCCAGGCAGATCTCGTCGAGATCGGGCGCAAGCTCGACATTATGGAGCAGGCCTTCCACACCCGCGCCGGGATGTCGGCGGAGGAGGACTGGGAATTCCACCAGTCGATCTACCGCAGTTCCGGCAATCCGCTGTTCGAGCAGATCATCGCCGCCATGCACGAACTGTTCTATCGTTTCTGGGAGCATCCGCTCGGCGTGCGTGATTTCGGCCACGCCAGCTTTCCTTACCACCGCACCATCTACGAACGCATCGCCGCGCACGATCCGGAGGGGGCCCGGGCCGAGGCGCTCAAGCTGATCGCCACCGTCGAGGACGATCTGAAGCGCGGCGCGGCCAAACTCGAACTTTCAGGCCAGACATGAGCGATCATCCCGCCGGTTTCGAAAACGACTATCTCGCCGAGGCAGCGACGCTTCTCGCCCATGACGAGCCTTTCCCCGGCGGCGCGGTGGTCCCGCCGATCTACCAGACTTCGCTCTTCACCTTCGCCAACTATTCCGAGATGGCCGACACATTCGCCGGCAGGCGACGTCAGCCGATCTATTCGCGCGGCGACAACCCGACGGTCATGGAGTTCGAGGCGCGTGTCGCCGCTCTCGAAGGCGCGGAGGCCGCGCGCGGCTTTTCCAGCGGCATGGCGGCGATCAGCGCCACGGTGCTTGCTTTCGTCGGTGCCGGTGAGCGCATGGTTGTCGTGCGCAATTGCTACGGCGATGCCTACCGGCTGTTCGAACGGCTTTTGCCACGGCTCAACATCAAGGTCGACTATGTCGACGGTTCCGATCCGGACGCGGTCGCGGCAGCACTTCCCGGCGCCAAGCTGCTCTACCTGGAAAGCCCGACGTCGATGATGTTCGAGCTCCAGGACATAACCCACCTGGCGCGGCTGGCCAAAGAGCAGGGCATCATCACCTCGATCGACAATTCCTGGGCGACGCCGGTGTTCCAGAAGCCGATTTCGCACGGTGTCGACCTGGTGCTGCATTCGGCCTCGAAATATCTCGGCGGCCACAGCGACACCGTCGCCGGTGTGGTGGCCGGTTCGGCCGCCCATATCCGACATATCAACGAGCAGACCTATTCCTATCTCGGCGGCAAACTTTCGCCTTTCGAGGCCTGGCTGTTGCTGCGTGGCCTGCGCACATTGCCGCTGCGGTTGCCGCATCACATGAAGAGCGGGCTGACCATCGCCGAACGGCTGAAAGCGCATGACCATGTCGAGCGGGTCAACCACCCGGCCTATTCCAACCATCCAGGCAAGGCGACGCTTGCCGGCTATGCCGGGCTGTTCTCGTTCGAAGTGACGGAAGACGTCGACATCCCGGCTTTCGTCGATGCGCTGAAACTCTTTCGCATCGGCGTCAGCTGGGGCGGCCATGAAAGCCTGGTCGTTCCGGCAAAGGCCTCGCTCGAGCAGACGCCGGGCCTGAATTCGATGGCGCGCTTCGGCGTCAGCCCACGAACCATCCGCTTCAGTGTCGGATTGGAAAGTGTCGAAGACCTGTGGGCGGATGTTGCCCAGGCCTTCGACAGAGCAAAAAGATAAAGGAGCCGTTCAAAATGGGAGTGCTGAACATGAAAAAACTGAGCATCCTTCTTGGTGCCGTCGCGGGTCTGGCGATTTCCGCCGGCAGCGTGCTGGCCGATTCCACGGTCAAGATGGTCGAGGTCATCACCAGCCCGCCGCGTACCGAATTCCTCAAGAAGCAGATCGCCGAATTCGAGGCGGCCAATCCGGGTGTCAAGGTCGAGCTGGTATCGCTGCCCTGGGGCCAGGCGTTCGAGAAGTTCCTCACCATGGTGCAGGCCGGCGACACGCCCGACATCGTCGAGATGCCGGAACGCTGGATGGGTCTTTATGCGACCAACGGCCAGCTCGAGGATCTCGGGCCATACATGGCCAAATGGGACGATGCCAAAACGCTGGGCGAGCGTGCCAAGCAGTTCGGCTCGACGGTCGATAACAAGCAGTACATGATCCCTTACGGCTATTACCTGAACGCGCTGTTCTGGAACAAGAAGCTGTTCAAGGAGGCCGGTCTGGACGGTCCGCCGGCGACGCTCGATGAATTCGTCGAGGACTCCAAAAAAATCTCGGCGATACCGGGCAAATACGGCTACTGCCTGCGCGGCGGCCCGGGCGCCTTCAACGGCATGCATATGTTCATGAACATCGCCGCCGGCAAGGGCGGCTATTTCAACGAGGACGGCACCTCGACCATCAACGAGGAAGGCTCGGTCAAGGGCCTGCAGATGCTCGCCGACATGTACAAGAACGGCCTGGCGCCGAAGGATGCGGTGAGCTGGGGTTTTAACGAGACCGTCACCGGCTTCTACAGCGGCACCTGCGCCATGCTGAACCAGGATCCCGACGCGCTGCTCGGCATCGCCGACAAGATGAGCGCCGACGATTTCGCCGTGGCGCCGATGCCGGTCGGGCCGAGCGGCAAATCCTATCCGACGCTCGGTTATGCCGGCTGGGCGATGTTCGCCAATTCCCAGCACAAGGACGATGCCTGGAAGCTGATGGCGACGCTGTTGTCGCCCAAGGACAATCTGGAATGGGCAAAGGAAGTCGGCGTCATTCCAATCCACAACGGCGCCGACCAGGACGCCCACTTCAGGACCGAGCAGTTCAAAGGCTGGTTCGAGGAACTGAACAACGGCGACAAATACGAGATGGTGACGCCTCCGACGCATCTGGAAAACCTTGGCAATTTCGTAGACCAGGTGGCGATCAAGAATTTTCAGGAAGTGCTGCTTGGCCAGAAAGCGGCCAAGGACGTGGCTGACGAATGGGCCAAGTTCCTGACCAAGGAACAGCAGGACTGGCTGGCCAAGAACAAGAAATAGCTTTTCTTCCTTCTCCCGTTCACGGGGAGAAGGTGTCACGACGTGACGGATGAGCGGCGGCGCCAACTCGACTTGGCTCGCGCTGCTTCTCATCTGCCTGCCCGTCCTCCACAGCAGCTGCGCTGCAGCTGCGGAGGGTGGACCGGCATCTCCCCGTAAACGGGGAAGGCGCTGTCGCCAGCCCGTGCTTACTCAGGAGACGATCCAGTACCAATGACCTATGCCGTGTCCGAAATCCGATCCGCCGGCAGGCCGCGAAAGAAGCGGCTATCGCATGCCGCGATCGAGCCTTGGCTCTATCTCAGCCCGGCGATCGCGCTGCTGGTCGTCGTGCTCCTGGTGCCGCTGGTTATCGGTGTCGGCTACTCGTTCCGCAAATTCTCCGCTTTCAAATCCGAATATGTCGGGCTTGGGCAGTATCAGGCGATGCTGTCGGATCCTGTGCTCGGGCAGGCGCTCGTCAACACCCTATGGTGGACGGCAGCCAGCCTGTTCTTCCAATTTTTCCTTGGACTTGGCCTGGCGCTGCTGCTCGATACGCCGTTCCGGGGCAGAAAGATCGTGCAGGCCGTGGTGTTCCTGCCTTGGGCGGTACCGTCCTTCCTCTCGGGCCTGACCTGGGCCTGGCTGTTCAACCCGATCATCGGGCCGCTGCCGCATTGGCTCTACGCCTTGGGGCTGAAAGCCGAGCCAACCAACGTGCTCTCCGATCCCTCGACAGCCATGTGGGGGCCGATCGTCGCCAATGTCTGGTTCGGCATTCCCTTTTTTGCCATCACGCTTTTGGCGGCGTTGAAGTCGATCCCGTCAGAACTGCATGAGGCGGCGGCGATCGACGGCGCCTCGCCGTGGCAGCGCTTCACCAAGGTGACGCTGCCGTTCCTGGCGCCGACCATCGTCATTACCGTCATGCTGCGCACGATATGGATCGCCACATTCGCCGACCTGATCTTCGTCATGACCGAAGGCGGGCCTGCCGGTTCGACCGCCACGGTGCCGGTCTATATCTATGTCAGCGCGTTCAAGTCACTGGATAAGGGCTATGCCTCGGCGGTGGCGGTGCTGCTGCTTGTGCTGCTCATCGTCTATGCGATTGCGCTGATAGGCATCCGCCGCTCGCTGGTGAGGCACGTCTGATGATTGCCGGACGCTCCGTCTCCTCGCGCATTCTCGGCGGCATCGGCCTTTACGGCGCCATCGCCGCCTATATGGCCTTCGCGCTGTTCCCGATCTTCTGGACGTTGAAGATCTCGGTTACGCCGGAGCGGCTGCTCTATTCCGAAGGCATCACTTTCTGGCCGTCGCAAGCGACGCTGCAGAACTTCGTCACCGTGCTCGAAGCCACCGATTTTCCGCGCTATTTCCTGAACAGCGTTATCGTTTCGGTGTCGACGGCAGCCTTCGTAACGGTCATTGCCACGCTGGCCGGCTACGCCATGTCGCGATTTTCCTTCCGCGGCAAGGCGACCCTGGCCATCCTGCTTTTGCTCACCCAGACTTTTCCGCTGGTGATGGTCATTCCGCCGATCTACCGCATCATGGGACAGATCGGCCTCATCAACAGCCTGACCGGCCTCGTCATCATCTACACCGCGTTCAATACGGCCTTTGCGACCTTCCTGATGCAATCTTTCTTCGACGGCATCCCGAGAGACCTGGAAGAGGCAGCCATGATCGACGGCTGCACGCGCCTGCAGGCGATGCGCAAGGTGATCGTGCCGCTGACGCTACCCGGCATGGGCGCGACGCTCGGCTTCGTCTTTACCGCCGCCTGGAGCGAGTTGCTGTTTGCGCTGATGCTGATTTCCAGCGACGACCAGAAGACCTTCGCGGTTGGCCTGCTCACCTATATCGGCAAATTCGCGGTCGACTGGGGACAGATGATGGCTGCTTCCATCCTGGCGCTGATCCCGGTCTGCGTCTTCTTTGCCTTCCTGCAACGCTACCTCGTCACCGGCCTTACCGCCGGCGCCGTCAAGGGATAGATCGATGGCCTCCGTTACACTCGACAAAGTCCGCAAAGACTATGGAGCCGTGCGCGTTCTGCACGCGGTCGATCTCGAAATCGCCGACGGCGAGTTCGTCGTTCTGGTCGGCCCGTCCGGCTGCGGGAAATCGACCCTGCTGCGCATGATCGCCGGGCTGGAGGAGGTCTCCGACGGGCAGATCCATATTGGCGAGCGCCTGGTCAACGACATCGCGCCAAAGGACCGCGACATTGCCATGGTATTCCAGTCCTACGCGCTCTATCCGCACATGGACGTGTCGAAGAACATGGGCTTCAGCCTGATGCTGAGAAAGGCCGGCAAGCCGGCAATCGATGCAAGGGTGGACAGTGCCGCCAAGCGGCTCGGGCTCGATGCGCTTCTGCAACGCCTGCCGCGGCAATTGTCCGGCGGCCAGCGCCAGCGCGTCGCCATGGGACGGGCCATCGTGCGCGACCCGAAGGTCTTTCTCTTCGACGAGCCGCTTTCGAACCTCGACGCCAAGCTGCGCGTCCACATGCGTGCCGAGATCAAGGCGCTGCACCAGCAATTGAAGACCACTTCGGTCTATGTCACCCACGACCAGACCGAAGCGATGACAATGGCCGACCGCATCGTCGTCATGCATGACGGCCTCGTCCAGCAGGTCGGTGTGCCGCTCGATCTGTACGACCGGCCGGTCAACATGTTCGTCGCCGGGTTCATCGGCTCGCCCGGCATGAATTTTCTGCCTGCCGTAGTTGAAAAGGGCGCCAAGCCGGATGCCATCCTGGCCGACGGCCAGAAGCTGAGGCTGCCGGACGGCCTGCCGCTCAGGGATGGCGATGCGATCACCGTCGGCTTGCGGCCCGAGCATATCCGGCTCGCCGACAATGGCGCGCTGAAGGGCGAGGTGGGTGTCGTGGAGCCGCTCGGCCTGTCCACCCAGTTCTATGCCGGGCTTGCCGGCCAGCAGGTCTGCGTGTTTGCCATGGGCCGGGCCAGCGTGAAGCCGGGTGAGGCCGTGCGCCTATCGGCTGATCCGGCATCGCTCCATCTGTTCGATCCGGCAAGCGGCGATCGCATCGGCTAATCCTGCATCCCGAAATGAAAAACGCCGCCCGGAAGGCGGCGTTTCGGTACTGCGAGAGAAAACCCGATTACTTGATCTTGGTTTCCTTGAATTCGACGTGCTTCTTGGCGACCGGGTCGTATTTGCGGAACGACAGCTTGTCCGTCTTGGTGCGGCTGTTCTTGCTGGTCACGTAGAAGAAACCGGTGTCGGCGGTCGACAGAAGCTTGATCTTGATGTTTGCGGCTTTGGCCATGATGTTCGTCCGTTAATGTTCGTGGAGTTTTGGCCGCTGGAGCACGGGAAACACCCGGACGCGGGAAACTTGCCGCGACACATAAAGAACGCGCCCGGAAAGTCAACCCTTGTCCAGGTTCTGTGTCGTAAGCAGATGAGTTGTCCGGATTAGGTAGCACATGAGTTGTCCGGGTTTATTGCCAGCCGATGGAGGCTGGGGACGAAGCGGACATTGATGTGCTACCAAAACCCGACAATTTGATTGGGTGCCGACAGCCGCGGGAGGCTCCTGTGTGCCTCCGGCCGTCCTCCGGGTGGCGTCTCAGTTTGAATGCTAGCTATGAGTATCGAGCGATGGACGGCTGATCGATCACCCAAAGCCAGTTCCCGTCACCTTGCCGGCGAGCGATTTCCGCAGTAACGGTGCCATCGGCAAGGCGCGTGGAAGTGAGCGCCAAATCCCTGTTGATGATAGCCGGACGCTGATCTCCGAGATCAAACTTTCGTCCCGCTGCCACCAACTTGGCGTAAAATCGGCGGATGGCATCTCTGCCGCAGGCCAACTGTCCGTTGCCGGTAGCGAGGATGGCACCGGGTTCGTAAAGAGCAGCCATTCCTTCCGCGTCTCCCGCTTGCTCGCGAGAAACCAATAGCCGCGCCAGGTCCTGGGGATCGCTTGCCGGTTTGCGGTTTGCTTCATCATTCATCGGCAGGCTTCCTGACAGCCAAATTCAAACCGAGATACGACCAGGTTCCGGTCACTCCGCCGCGACGGTTTCCGGTTGCAACGCCTTCTTCCAGTCTCCCGTCGTGTTCCACCAGCGGTTCGGGTTGGCGCGGTCGTCGAGACCCTTGGAGCGGCTGGCAAGCAGTGGCTGAATGCGGATCACCGGCTCCTGATAGCTATGAACCTGGTAAATCGCTTCGACGACGCGAGCGGCGAGCTTCTGGTCGTCAGGCAGTTCGAACGACACCTCGACAGTCCCTGGCCGCCTGCGCAATTCCGTCTCGGCGCCGGCGGCGGCACCTTCAAGCGGCCGGTAGCGTTCGATGCCGTCCGCCGACTGGAAAGCATTGCTGTCATATTTGCCCATTCCGAGCGGTACGATCGCGACCACCGCCTCCATGATGCGGTCGACATCGGCTGCCGGTGCCTGAAAGGTCACCAGCAGCAGCAATTCCATCCGCAGCGATTTCGTTTCAAAGCCACTATCGATCATCCGAGGTCTCCCTGCTATGCATTTTGGGGGAGCATATACTCGAGCCCTCCTGACATGGTTGTGTCAGGAGTTGGTCAGCAGTGGGAGCGATGTCGGCAGCTGGGCCGACTCAGAGGATTTTGCGGAGCAGCCTGGTGCCGACCAGCACGATATAGCAGGCGAAGAACAGGCCGAGCGCCCAACCGAAGCCCGACGGCCCGAAAGCGTCCATGCCGATGCCGATTGCCTGCGGGCCAAGCACCATGCCGACGCCGTAGCAGAGAACGAAGGCGGCGTTGGCGGAGGCCAGTTCGTGGCCGGAAAGCTGGGAGCCGAGGTGAGCAAGACCGATTGTATACATAGCGGCGACCACACCGCCCCAGATGAACAGAAGCGCTGCCATCAAATGCCAGTTATGCGCGAAGAACGGCATGAAGACCGTGCCGGCAAGCCCGACAGTGGCACAGGCCATCAGCAGATAGCGGCGGTCGCTGACGCGGTCGCTGATCATGCCGATCGGGATCTGCAACAGCACATTGCCAAGCCCGATCATGGTGAGCAAAAGGGCGGCGTCCGCCTCTGAGTAGCCGATGCGGCTACCGTAGACCGGGAACAGTGCAAAGCCGCCGGTCTCGACCGCGCCGAACACCAGCACGGCGGCGGTTGCCGTCGGCACCAGCCAGATGTAACGCAGGAAATTGCTGGTTTCGCCGTCCGAGACGATCGTCGGGCTCTCGTTGCGTGCCGCCAGGACCGGTATGGCAGCGAGCGTAACCAAGGCGATGGTAACGCCGAAGGGCAGGAAGCCACTGCTGCCGAGATGGGCGAACAGCCAAGGCCCGGCGGCAAAGCCGAGAGACAGCACGGTGGCATAGATGCCGAGGACCAGTCCGCGCCGGTGTGGCGGCGCCGAGGTGCTGATCCAGAATTCCGACAGGATGAACAGCACCGTCAGCGCGATATGCAGCAGCACGCGCAGCGGAAACCACATCCAGAAAGCTGGCGCGAAATGGAAACCGACAAATGCCAGCGCCCCGGCGGCGATCATGGCAAGCATCGTCCAGGCGACCCCGAACCGCATGGCGAGCGGGGTGGCGAGCGGCGCGCCGGCGATAGAGGCGAGGCCGGCGACCGCGGTGTTGAGACCGATCATCGACGCGGAATGGCCACGCGTTTCCAGGATCACGCTGAGCAGCGGCATGCCAAGGCCGATGGCAATGCCGACGACGCTGATCGACGAGATCGCCGCGACCATCGGCAGCCAGTGTACGCGTTCCTTGCCCTGCGGCTGGATATCGACTGTCATGGAATGCCTGGCTGCTCTAGAGAATTTCGCGGACGAAGCGATTGCGGACAAGCCGGTAGAACGGCACGGGACCGCCGGGGCTCAGCAGCGGATCCCGGACGAGCCGGGTTTCCAGCTCCTCCAGGACCGTGCGCGTGATGTCTGGAATATCGACTTGCCGGGCCTTGGCCAGCGGCAGCCAAACGACGTCTTCCAACTCGTCGGTCGGACCGCCATCCGGCAGTTGCACGGCGACATCGTCGCGCCATGCGGCGAGAAAGCGCGTATCGAAGCGGCGCACCCGGTTGGGCGGGGTGATGGCGCGTGCGACGAAGCGCAGCGCTTGCAGTGATGGGATGACGCCGTGTTCGACAAAGCCCTGCCAGTCGCGCCTGGCGGTTGCGAACACGCCTTTTTGACCGATCAGCAGGCCGGCCTCCTCATAGGTTTCGCGGATTGCCGACAAGGCAATGGCGCGGGCGCGAGCCGGGCTGGTGCGACCGATGCCAGCGGTCAATCTCGCTTCTTCCTCGGGATGAAGTGCGGTGGCTATCGGGATGCGGCTGTCGGCCGGATCTGTGCGGCCGCCAGGAAACACGAATTTTCCCGGCATGAAGGCATGACGGGCGTGGCGCCGGCCCATCAGCACCAGGAATTCGTCGCCTTTGCGATCGAGCAGGATCAGCGTCGCGGCGTCGCGCGGGCGTATAGGCTTGGCCTCGAGCGCGTTCCGCTCAACCTTGTCGACTTCCGCCTTGGTCATAACGTCCATGCGCTCGACCTAGCGGAATCTTCTCCGATGCGAAAGTGGCGTCCAGCCATGCCGATTGCGCCAGCCTCGGTTTCAAGCCTCGGGATGCGACTCGATCAGATCTTCTTCACCGCCAAAGCCGTGCATATAAAACGCCCATTGCAGGCCGATGACAGCGCCCTTGACCGGCTGCAGCAGGACGACGGCGAGAATGATGGTCAATGGCACCCAGATGGCGATGTGCTGCCAGGTCGACAGCGTCGAGGTTGCCTCGACACCCATGAAGGCGCCGAGCACGATGTGGCCGACAATGACCACCACAAGATAGGCCGGCAGGTCGTCGGCGCGATGGTGGTGAAGTTCCTCGCCGCAATGATCGCATTTGTCGACGGTTTTGACGAAGGCGCGAAACAGCTTGCCCTCGCCGCAATGCGGGCGGCGGCCGAGCATGCCGCGCTTCATTGCCGTCCATAGCGGCCGGGCGGTCCGGCCCGAGTGATGTTCGCCGCCGAAAATCCGTTCTTCCACCTGCAGTTCTGTTGGCATTACCGTCTCCTGCCGCGCGAGCCTGGACGCGATTGCGACGCCCGGGCGCGGCCTTTGGCCTTGTGGAACGACCGTTTGGAGCCGGGCAGCGGCTTTGGCTCGGTCAGCATCTCGAAACGCATCGCGCCGGCCATCGGCGCCACCTCGATCAGGCGAACCTCGACGCGATCAGCAAGCTGATAGCCCTTGCCGGTGCGTTCTCCGAAAAGCGATCGAGCAGTTTCGTCGTATATATAGTAGTCGCCGCCCAGGGTTGAAACCGGAATGAAGCCATCCGCGCCATACTGCGGCAATTGGACAAACAGGCCCGATTTGGTGACGCCCGAGATGCGGGCGTCGAAACGGTCGTCGATGCGCTCGGCGAGATAGGCAGCGATCAGCCGGTCGACCGTGTCGCGCTCGGCGGCCATCGCGCGCCGCTCGGTCGCCGAAATCAGCGCCGAGACCTCTTCCAGCCGCTCCGCCTCGTCCTGCGTCAGGCCCCCCGGACCAAGGCCGAGTGCGGCAATCAGCCCGCGATGCACGATCAGATCGGCATATCTGCGGATCGGCGAGGTGAAATGCGCGTAGCGCTTCAGGTTGAGGCCGAAATGGCCGATATTGGCGGGCGAATATTCGGCCTGGCTCTGCGAGCGCAGCACCACTTCGTTGACGAGCCCCTCATTGTCGGCGCCGCGCACGCGAGCGAGGATGCCGTTGAACTGGTTCGGCCGCATTTGCGCGCCGCGCGCCAGCGACAGGCCGAGCGTCTGCAGGAATTCACGCAACGATTCCTGCTTGGCGAGCGAGGGCGCATCGTGGATGCGGTAGACCAGCGCCTGGCGCTTCGCCTCGAGTGTCTCGGCGGCGGCGACATTGGCCTGGATCATGAACTCTTCGATCAGCTTGTGCGCGTCGAGCCGCTCCGGCACGACGACCTTGTCGACGGTGCCGTCCTGCTTGAGCAGGATCTTGCGCTCGGGCAGATCGAGCTCAAGCGGCTGGCGCGTGTCGCGGCCGCGCTTCAGGATCGTGTAGGCGTCCCATAGCGGCTTCAGCACCGTATCGAGGATCGGGCCGGTCGTGTCGTCCGGTGCGCCGTCGATCGCCGCTTGCGCCTGCTGATAGGCGAGTTTCGCCGCCGACTTCATCATGACGCGATGGAAGGAGTGTCTGAGTTTGTGGCCATCGGCCGAGAAAGTCATACGCACCGCTATCGCCGGACGATCCTGGCCCTCGCGCAGTGAACAGAGGTCGTTCGAGATGCGCTCCGGCAGCATCGGTACGACGCGGTCGGGAAAATAGACCGAATTGCCGCGCTTCAGCGCTTCGCGATCGAGCGCCGTGGCATAGCGCACGTATGCAGCGACATCGGCAATGGCGACGGTGACAACCACGCCGCCGGCGTTCTTCTCGTCGGTGTCGGGCATGGCGAACACCGCGTCGTCATGATCCTTGGCGTCGGCCGGATCGATGGTGAGCAGCGGCAGCTCGCGCCAATCCTCGCGTCCGGCAAGCGTCGCCGCCTTGACCGCCTCCGCCTCGGCGATGACGTCGGTGGGAAAAATATGTGGAATGTCGTGTGCATGGATGGCGATCATCGAGACCGCCTTTTCGCTGGTCAGCGACCCCAACACCGCCAGAACCTTGGCTCGCGGCAGCCCGTAGCGCGAGGCCCGCGCCGGCTCGACTTCGACCAGGTCGCCGTTCTTGGCGCCGTTCTGGAATTCCTTGTCGACGACCAGCTCCGGCTGGCGCCTTTCCACCGGCTCGATGCGGAACGTGCCGTCCTTCAGCACACGGAAAACGCCGAGAACCGCATCGGTGCGCTTCTCGAATATCTTCATCACCCGGCCGGTATAGGCCGGGCCTGCCGGATCGTCGGTCGGAAAGGTCTTGGCCAGCACGCGGTCGCCGATGCCAGGCGTCGGCCCATTGCCGCCGCGCGACACGCGGATCGCTATGACCGGAGGTTCGCCATTGCCGATCGCTTCGGTCGGGTGCGCCAGCAGCACACCGTCGGCGTCACGGCCGAAGATGTCGAGCACCGCGACGTGGGGCAGGGCGCCGACACGGGCAAGCCGCTTGCGCTCCTTGGTCAGCAGGCCTTCATCCTGCAGGTCGCGCAAGACGTCCTTCAGCCAGATGCGGTCTTCGCCGCGCAGCGCAAACGCCTTGGCGATGTCGCGTTTTCCGGCGCGGTCCGGATTTTCGGCGATGTAACGCAGTATCTCGTCGCGTGAAGGCCGGTAATTGTCCCTGACCTTGGCACGGGTATCGGCGGTGCGCAGATCGCCGTGGCTTCTTCCGGAGACTTTGCGCGCCAACCCGTCCTATCCCTTTTTCCTGGCCGCCGGTTTTTTGGCCGCAGCCGATTTCTTCGCAGGCGCGGCCGCTTTGCGGAAGGGCTTCCTGGGGCCATTGCCGCCCTTGGCTTCCTTTTCCGCAATGAGCGCCACCGCATCCTCGATCGTCACCGATTGCGGATCCTTGCCCTTCGGCAGCGTCGCATTGACCTTGCCGAAATTCACATAAGGCCCGTATTTGCCGTCGCGCACGACGATCTTGCCGCCGCCGGCAGGATGCTCGCCAAGTTCCTTGAGCGCAGCGGCTGTGCCGCCATTGCGGCCGCCTTTGCCCTTCAATTGCTTCTCGGCGATCACGGAGACGGCGCGATTGAGGCCGATCGAGAACACGTCCTCGATGCTGTCGAGATTGGCGTAGGTGCCGTCATGCAGCACGAACGGCCCGTAGCGCCCCAGCCCGGCCGAAATCATCTTGCCGGATTCCGGATGCTTGCCGACATCGCGCGGCAGCGACAAAAGGGCGAGTGCTTTTTCGTGATCGATCGAATCGACAGTCCAGCCCTTGGGCAGGCTGGAGCGCTTGGCATCCTTGCCGTCGCCGCGCTGGATATAGGGGCCGAACCGGCCATTGCGCAGCGTGATCTCCTCGGCGGTATAGGGGTCCTTGCCGAGCACTTTGGTGCCGTCTTCGCCACCGCCGTTCTCGCCATTGGGATTGGCGGCGTCGCCGAGCTGGCGGGTGAAGGAGCATTCGGGATAGTTCGAACAGCCAACGAAGGCGCCGAACTTGCCGAGCTTCAGCGACAGGTTGCCGGTGCCGCATTTCGGACAGATGCGCGGGTTCGAACCGTCTTCCCGCGCGGGAAAGACCAGCGGCGCCAGTTCCTCGTTCAACGCATCGAGGACGTCGGTGACGCGCAACTCCTTGATGTCGGCGACGGCGCCGGAAAAATCCTTCCAGAAATCGCGCAGCACGTCCTTCCATGCGAGCTTGCCGTCGGAAATCTCGTCGAGCTTTTCCTCCAGCGAAGCGGTGAAGTCGTACTCGACATAACGCTCGAAGAAGCTTTCGAGGAAGGCCGACAATAGCCGGCCCTTTGCCTGCGGCACCAGCTTGCGCTTGTCGATGGTGACATAGTCACGATCCTCGAGCGTCTTCAGGATCGCCGTATAAGTCGACGGCCGGCCGATGCCCAACTCTTCCAGCTTCTTGATCAGCGAAGCTTCCGAATAACGCGGCGGCGGCTCGGTGGTGTGCTGGGTGGCGTTGATCGCCTCGCGTGTGAGCTGCTCGCCGGCACGGATCTCGGGCAGGCGGCGGCTTTCCTCGTCTTCCGAATCTTCTTCCTTCTGCTCGATGTAAGCGGCAAGGAAGCCGTCGAAGCGAACAACCGAGCCTACAGCGCGAAGCTCGGCGGTGCGCGGGCCGTTGACTGCCTCTATCTCGACCGTGGTGCGCTCTATCTCGGCCGGCTGCATCTGGCTGGCGATGGCGCGTTTCCAGATCATCTCGTAAAGCCGCGCCTGGTCGGCGTCGAGATACTGCTTGACGGAAGCCGGCGTGCGCATGAAATCGGTCGGACGGATCGCTTCGTGCGCCTCCTGGGCATTCTTGGCCTTGGCGGAATAGTAGCGCGGCTTTTCAGGCAGGTATTTAGGGCCGAATTCCTTGGCAATCGCATCGCGTGCGGCAGAGATCGCCTCCGGTGCCATCTGCACGCCATCGGTCCGCATATAGGTGATCAGGCCGGTGGTCTCACCGCCGATCTCCATGCCCTCATAGAGCCGCTGCGCCACCTGCATGGTGCGGTTGGCCGAAAAGCCGAGACCCGATGAGGCTGCCTGCTGCAGCGTTGAGGTGGTGAAGGGCGGCCCGGGATTGCGCTTGGTCGGCTTCGCTTCGACAGACGCCGCCTTGAAGCTGGCGCCTTCGAGCATCGCTTTGATGTCGTCGGCCTGCCCCTTGTTGGAAATGTCGAGCTTTTGCAGCTTCTTGCGCTCGAAGGCGGTCAGCCGCGCCTCGAAATTTTCCTTGCGCGGCGTACCGAGAATGGCGGCGACCTGCCAGTATTCCTCGCGGATGAAGCGCTCGATCTCGGATTCGCGGTCGCAGACCAGACGCAGCGCCACCGACTGGACGCGGCCGGCGGAGCGGGCGCCGGGCAGCTTGCGCCACAGCACGGGCGACAGCGTGAAGCCGACCAGATAGTCGAGCGCGCGGCGGGCGAGATAGGCATCGACCAGCGGCGCGTCGATCTGGCGCGGATTGGCCATCGCCTCCAGCACGGACGCCTTGGTGATGGCGTTGAAGACGACGCGGCTGACCGGCTTGTCCTTCAACGCGCGCTTTTGCTTCAGCACTTCCAGGACATGCCAGGAGATCGCTTCGCCCTCGCGGTCCGGATCGGTGGCGAGGATCAGCCCGTCGGCGTCCTTGACCGCCTTGGCAATATCGGCGAGACGCTTTCCAGACGCGGTGTCGACGGCCCAGGACATGGCAAAGTCCTCATCCGGACGCACCGAGCCATCCTTGGCCGGCAGATCGCGGACATGGCCGAACGAGGCCAGAACCTTGTAGTTCTTGCCGAGGTATTTGTTGATTGTCTTCGCCTTGGCCGGCGATTCGACGACGACGACGTCCATACGGTCTCATATCAGTTGTGATGCGGCAGAAGAATTCCGCTGCGCGCGACGAAATCTCGTTCAATGTGTCGCTCACATGGCCGCGCTTTTGCATCCGGTCAAGGCCAAGCAGTCAAAATGCGGCCCTGTACCGAATGCGCAACCCAACGGCGCCATGCGATTTTCCGCAATCCTGGATAAGGGAAATGGCCAGCCTATCACTGGACAAGCCCGGCAATTGATCCTGGAGAACGGGACAAACTCTCCCGCGGATATAAGAGAAACATCGAGCACGCGCCAGCCCTGCTTGAACAGATGCTGTGAAGCGCGCAATCGGTAGCCCGGCATTTTGCTCGGACAGTCGCAAGGAAGTACCGTGCTGAAAAGCTGGCCGCCGGGGCGGTTGGGTCGAGTTCCCAGCGACCAGCCGTGTTACCGCCTGTTACAGCCGATCAGAAGCTCAAGGCCTAGTCGGCCTTGGCGATATGCCAGACGCCGCCGACACCCTCGCCGGTCACGTCGCCGGCCTTCTTGTCCTTGATGAACGTGTAGAGCGGCTTACCTTCGTAGGCCCACATCCTGGTGCCGTCGGTGCGGTCGACGATCGTCCACTCGCCCTCGGCCTTGGCGTTGGCGTCAGCCTTCAGCGGCGGCCAATTGGCGGCGCATTTGTCGTAGCAGTTCGACTTGCCCGCCTCGTCCTTGTCGTAGGTGTAGAGCGTCATGCCGCTGGCGTCGGTGTAGATCTTGGTGCTGCCGACCTCCGCTTCCTTCCACGCCTCGGCGGCGAAGGATGCGGCAGTGCCGAGCAAAAGCGCGGCCATGCCAGTTGCGATCGTTTTCATGGACTTCTCCCTGGATCATTCGAAAAGCGCGCGGAACAACGCAGCTTCGTTTGATCAACGCTGCCTGGCTGCCCTTTCTTCCCGGGCGGGCGTCGGCTTGCTACCCAATGTGATGGGGCCACGCGATGGTGATTGGCGGACAGCTGTTGTCGCGGCTATATGGCTGCGCAGTCATCGGGAGACGGAAATGGCATTGGACGTCGGCTATGTCAGTGCGATCGGGGCGGGAGCGATTTCGTTCCTGTCGCCTTGCGTGCTGCCGCTGGTGCCACCGTACCTATGTTATATGGCCGGCGTCTCGGTCGACGATTTCCGCGGCGAAGCCGGCATTACGGCAAAGGCCGGGGCGCGAGGCGCGCTGATCAATTCCTCCATCGCCTTCGTGCTCGGCTTCTCGACTGTCTTCGTCGCGCTCGGCGCCGGTGCCTCGACGATCGGCCATTTGCTGCGCGTTTGGCAGGAGCCGCTGGCGATGGCAGCCGGCGTGCTGATCATCCTGATGGGGCTGAATTTCCTCGGCGTACTGCGCATCCCTTTGCTTTCACGCGAGGCGCGCTTCCAGTCACAAGGCAAGCCGGCCAGCCTGATCGCCGCTTACGTAATGGGCCTGGCCTTCGCCTTTGGCTGGACGCCCTGTATCGGCCCGGTGCTGGGGCCGATCCTGACGCTTGCCGGCGGCCGCGAGACGGTGGGCGAGGGCGCGCTGCTGCTTGCCGCCTATTCGCTCGGCCTCGGTATTCCCTTCCTCGTTGCGGCGCTGTTTTCAGGCGCCTTCATGCGCTTTCTCGGGAAATTCCGCGTCCATCTCGGCCGCGTCGAAAAGGCCATCGGCGCGTTGCTGGTGGTCGCCGGCGTGTTTTTCCTGACCGGCGGCGTGCAGGCGGTGTCCTATTGGTTGCTCGAGACTTTCCCGGTGCTGGGGCAATTGGGATAGGTTTGCCGCCCGGCCGAAGCGCGAGGCCGTAGCTGCGGCGCAAGGCACCGCAGCTACGCGGTCCATTCACCTTCGAAATAGCCCGGCTGGTCGATATCGGCGATGAGCCCGGGTCCGCTCGGCGCCCACCCCAGCAGCGCGCGAGTCCGCTCGCTCGAGGTCGGGACATCCATCGCCGCGAACATCGCGAACCAGCCAAAATGATCGGCGGCTTCTTCCGCGGACTTGGCGACCACCGGCACGTTCAGGTGCCGGCCGATCACGCCGGCGACGTCCTTGAACGGCACGCCTTCTTCGGCGATCGCGTGATATCGCCCGCCATCGGCTCCATGCTCGAGCGCAAGCCGGTAAACGCGAGCGGCATCGAACCGATGCACGGCAGGCCAGCGATTGAGCCCTTCGCCGATATAGGCCGACACGCCCTTCTTGCGAGCGAGGTCGATGAGAATAGGAACGAAGGCGTGGTCGCCCTGGCCATGGACCGCCGGAGGAAGGCGCACAACCGACGCGCGCACGCCGCGTGCCGCCAGCGCGGCGGCTGTCGCTTCGGAGGCGCGGGGATACGAAGCGGAAGAGGGGACAGGCACATCTTCCTCGGTCGCGATACGGCCCCGCGCCTGGAGCGCGGTTCCGGAGGTTACGAGCAGGGGCCGCTCGGAGCCTTCGAGTGCACCGCCCAAGGCCTCGATGGCGCGCCGGTCCATCTCGCAATTTTGCGCGAATTTCGAGAAGTCGTGGTTGAAGCCGGCATGGATCACGCCATCAGCTGCCGCTGCGCCCCTGCTGAGGCTTTCGAGGTCTTCGAGGTCACCTCGATGCACCTCGGCTCCGGTGGCTGCAAGCGACTTGGCCGACGCCGCCGAGCGGGCGAGGCCGAGCACCTGATGGCCGGCGCCGATGAGTTCTTGAACGACGGCAGAACCGACGAATCCGGTCGCTCCGGTAACGAAAACACGCATCACGACTTCTCCTTGTTCGTTTCTGACCACGACCATTTTCGCGGCTCAGTTATGTCGTGATAGGCGCTTGAGAAAATACGATCTATGCGGCAAAGTCCGTATTATCTTCGCAATCGTCCGGAATGACCTGTGGATCCCCTTTCAGATGTGCTCTCGCTGCTGAAGCCGCGAAACTATATGTCAGCCGGTTTCGATGCTGGTGGTGAATGGTCGATCCAGTTCCCCGACCAGCAGCAAAGCATCAAGACCGGAGCGGTGGTCTCCGGCCGGTGCTGGCTATCTGTGGAGGGCGTTGCTGACGCAGTGCGCCTTGAGACGGGAGACTGCTTCCTGCTGCCGAGTGGACGGCCTTTCCGCCTTGCAAGCGACATGAGCTTGACGCCTGTTGAAGCCGTCAGGATTTTTCCGCCTGCGCGAGCCGGCGGTGTCGTGACCCACAATGGCGGTGGTGATTTCTTTCTGGTCAGCAGCCGCTTCGCGCTTGGCGGCAATCATGCCGGCATCCTGTTGCGGATGCTGCCAGCCATTGTGCATATCCGCAAAGAGTCGGACCAGTCGGCGCTGCGCTGGTCGGTGGAGCGGATGATGCAGGAGCTGCGCGAGCCGCAGCCGGGCGGCTTTCTGATGATCCAGCACCTCGCCCACATGATGCTGGTTCAGGCGCTGCGGCTGCATCTTTCGGAAGGATTGAAAGGTGGCATCGGCTGGCTCTTTGCCCTCGCGGACAAACAGATCGGCGCGGCGATCAGCGCCATGCATGACGATCCGGCGCATGGCTGGACGTTACAGGAACTGGCGGAACGGGCCGGCATGTCGCGATCGACCTTTGCGCTCAGATTCAAGGAGACGGTTGGCGCGTCGCCGATGGACTATTTGACGCGCTGGCGAATGCTGCTGGCCGGCGAACGGCTGACGAATTCCAGCGATCCCGTCGCCGTCATAGCGCTCTCGCTCGGCTACGAATCCGAAAGCGCCTTCAGCACAGCCTTCAAGCGGGTCATGAACTGTTCGCCACGGCAATACGGCCGTGGCCGAGCCTCCAGTTTCGCATCACGCAACGAGGCGGAAGCCGCGTGAGCCGATCGGCTTGAGCGTGTCGCGGGTTGGAGGTTCCACCGTCTCACCGGAATTTAACCGCATTGGTGCAGCATGGCGCCAGTGCTACTAACGCTTCGATTCCAGACCCCTTTCAACGGTTGCCATCCCATGAGCCAGAGAACCTGCCTGTCCATCATCCTCGCCGCCGGCGAAGGCACGCGCATGAAGAGTGCAGTGCCGAAAGTGCTGCACACAATCGCCGGCCTGCCGATGGTTGCCCATGTCGTCAAGGCGGCCGAAGCCGCCGGCAGCGGCGAGTTGGCGCTGGTGATCGGCCATGGCGCCGATGAGATGCGCAAGGCGGCACTCAAGTTTGCGCCGAAGGCCGAGGCTTTCGTCCAGGAAAAACGTCTCGGCACCGCGCACGCCGTGCTTGCCGCACGCGCAGCAATATCAAAAGGTTATGACGACATCTTGGTGATGTTTGGCGACACGCCGTTGATCGATCCGGAAGCGCTCGCGGCGGCGCGGCTGAAGCTGGCGGAAGGTGCGGCCGTCGTCGTGGTCGGCTTCCGTACGGAAAATCCTTCGGGCTACGGCCGGCTTATCGAAAAGGCCGGCAAGCTCGTGGCCATCCGCGAGGAGAAGGACTGCTCGGACGAGGAGAAGAAAATCACCTTCTGCAATGGCGGGCTGATGGCGGTCGCCGGCAGGCACGCGCTGAAGCTGCTCGATCAAGTCGGCAGCAAGAACGCCAAGGGCGAGTATTATCTCACCGACATCGTCGAGATCGCCGCTGCGCAGGGACTTGATGTCGTAGCCACCGAAGCCAGTTTCGAGAACGCGCTCGGCATCAACAACCGTGCCGAGCTTGCCCAGGCGGAAGATATCTGGCAGCAGCGCCGCCGGCGCGAGGCGATGCTTTCTGGCGTTACGCTGATCGCGCCCGAAACCGTGTTCTTCTCGCACGACACCGAGATCGGCGCCGATACGATCGTCGAACCCAATGTCTGGTTCGGGCCGGGCGTGAAAATCGCCACGGGGGCCAAGATCCATGCCTTCAGCCATATCGAAGGCGCCACCATCGCGTCGAATTGCGATGTCGGGCCGTTCGCGCGGCTGCGGCCCGGGGCCGATCTGAGAACCAAGGCCAAGGTCGGCAATTTCTGCGAGGTCAAGCAGGCGATCGTCGAAGAGGGCGCCAAGGTCAACCATCTGACCTATATCGGCGATGCCCGCATCGGCGCCGGCGCCAATATCGGCGCCGGCACCATCACCTGCAATTATGACGGCTATTCGAAATTCTTCACCGATATCGGCGAGGGCGCCTTCATAGGCTCGAACTCCTCGCTGGTGGCGCCGGTGTCGATCGGCAAGGGCGGCTACATCGCCTCGGGCAGCGTCATCACAGAAAGCGTACCCGACGATGCGCTGGCCTTCGGCCGCGCCCGCCAGCGGACTCTAGCCGGCAAGGGCAAGGAGTTGCGAGAGCGTTTTTCTCAGGCCGCGGCGGCCCGCAAAAAAGGGTAGACTAGCGGAACTCGGCGACAAGCTGGATTTCGCCAACGATTGCATCGTTGAAGGCCGACAGGTCTTCGGCCGGGATCCAGTATTCCAGATGCGCCCGGCTGCCGGCATGCTGGACGCTGTAACGGTCCAGAAAGCTGCGACGCACCTCGAAACGCGTCACGAAACCTGATCCGCTCGCGGGCACATTCCAGTCTCGGGCGATCTGGGTGGCATAGGCCTCGCTGGTGACCGGATAGAAGATCGGCTGATCGGCAAGTCGAGGAGGAAAGGCGCGCATCCCTGCCTTCTGGATCAACTCCAATTCGCGGGGGCCGACCGGACGCCAAAGCGTCACCGTGTCAATTCGTTCGTTCATAGCCGCATCATGTCTTTGACTGATTTCTGGAGCCGTTGAGGCGAGATAGGATACATAAGCGGAGAAACTGAGCAATTGCAGTAACCGGATTGCAAGTGCGCCCTGTCATGGTGCATCTGTGCAGGATAGTCCGGCTGATACCGGACGAAATGGAATGTGATTTTTCGCGACAGCCCGGCAGTCTCTAAATAGCGCCGGGTTTGAGGTCGGAATCGGGGGCAAGCGCCATGTGCGGTATCGTTGGAATTGTCGGTAACTCGCCGGTCGCGCCGCTTATCGTCGATGCGCTGAAAAGGCTCGAATATCGCGGCTATGACTCGGCCGGCGTCGCCACGATCGAGCACGGCAGGCTTGACCGCCGCCGTGCCGAGGGCAAGCTGGTCAATCTCGAGCGCCGGCTGAAGGACGAACCGCTCGACGGCATGATCGGCATCGGCCACACGCGCTGGGCCACACATGGCGTTCCGAACGAGAGCAATGCGCATCCGCATTTTTCCGACGGCGTCGCCATCGTCCATAACGGGATCATCGAGAATTTCGCCGAATTGCGCGACGAGCTGATGCGCGACGGCTACAGTTTCGCCTCGCAGACCGATACCGAAGTCGTCGCTCATCTGGTGGCGCGCGAACTGGCCAAGGGGCTGAAGCCGGTTGAGGCGGCGCACAAGGCACTGAAGCGGCTGGAAGGCGCCTTTGCGCTCGCCATCATGTTCAAGGGCGACGAGGATCTGATCGTCGGCGCGCGCAATGGCCCGCCGCTCGCGGTCGGTCATGGCGACGGCCAGATGTTCCTTGGCTCCGACGCCATTGCGCTTGCCCCTTTCACCAATTCGATCACCTATCTGGAAGACGGCGACTGGGCGGTGGTGCGCCGCAACGAGGTCGATATCTTCGACATGGGCGGCAACAAGGTCGACCGCAAACGCCAACAGTCGCTCAGCACGAGCTTCATGGTCGACAAAGGCAACCGCCGCCATTTCATGGAAAAGGAAATCCATGAGCAGCCGGAAGTGATCTCGCACACGCTGGCGCATTATGTTGATTTCGTCAGCGGCGTCTCGAAGCCGCTCGACCTGCCGTTCGATTTCGCCAAGATCGACCGGCTGGCGATCTCGGCCTGCGGCACCGCCTATCTCGCCGGGCTGATCAGCAAATACTGGTTCGAGCGCTATGCGCGGCTGCCGGTCGACATCGATGTCGCTTCGGAGTTCCGCTACCGCGAGATGCCGCTGTCGAAGAACGATGCCGCTTTCTTCATCTCGCAATCGGGTGAGACCGCCGACACGCTGGCGTCGCTGCGCTACTGCCGCAAGGCCGGCATGAAGATCGGCGCGGTCGTCAATGTGCGCGAATCGACCATGGCGCGCGAATCCGACGTCATCCTGCCGACGTTGGCCGGCCCGGAGATCGGCGTCGCTTCGACCAAGGCGTTCACCTGCCAGCTTTCCGTGCTGGCCTCGCTGGCGGTGCGGGCGGGCGTGGCGCGCGGAACGATTTCGCAGGAGCAGGAGAAAACGCTGATACGCGAGCTGTCGGAAGCGCCGCGTTATGCGAACCAGGTGCTAAAGCTCGACGGGCAGATCGAAAAGGTCGCGCGCGACCTCTCGCACTACAAGAATGTGCTTTATCTCGGCCGTGACACCAATTTTCCGCTGGCCATGGAAGGTGCGCTGAAGCTCAAGGAGATCTCCTACATCCATGCCGAAGGCTATGCTGCCGGCGAGTTGAAACACGGCCCGATCGCGCTGATCGACGAGAACATGCCCGTCATCGTCATCGCGCCGCATGACCGCATCTTCGAAAAGACCGTGTCGAACATGCAGGAGGTCGCGGCACGCGGCGGCAAGATCATCCTGATCACCGACAGCAAGGGCGCCGCACACGCTACGGTGAAGACGATGGAGACGATCGTTTTGCCGGACGTGCCGGAAATCATCTCGCCGATCATCTACGCGCTGCCGATCCAGATGCTCGCCTATTTCACCGCCGTGTTCATGGGCACGGATGTCGACCAGCCTCGCAACCTGGCGAAATCGGTAACGGTGGAATAGGTCTGGTTTAAAAACTTCGCCATTCCAAAGCGCCTTGGGGTTCAGTAGTGTCGCGCTGCAAACACACGCTGCGGTGAACCATGTCGGATGCTCTCAAGACCTCAGGCATGACCCGGCTGAGAAACTATTTCCTGACCGGCTTCGTCGTTTGCGCGCCGCTGGCGATTACTGCCTACATTGCCTGGTCGCTGATCGGCTGGGTCGATTCCTGGGTGAAACCCTACATTCCGGTACGCTACAATCCGGACACCTACCTGCCGTTTCCAGTGCCGGGTTTTGGGCTGATCGTTGCCTTGATCCTCATCACCTTCATCGGCTTTATGACCGCCAATATCGTTGGCCGCGCCATCGTCAACTTCGGCGAGCGCCTGCTTGGCCGCATGCCGCTGGTGCGCGGCATCTACCGTTCGCTGAAGCAGATTTTCGAGACCGTGCTGTCGAACAAGGGCGACATGTTCCGCCAGGTCGGGTTGGTCGAATATCCGCGTAAAGGGGTCTGGTCGCTTGTCTTCGTCGCCAGCGAGAAAGAAACCGAGATCAACCAGAAGCTCGACCGGGAAGGCGATCCGCTGATTGCCGTGTTCATGCCGTGTACGCCCAATCCGACGACGGGCTTTTTGATGTATGTGCCGAAATCCGACATCGTGCTGCTCGACATGACGATCGAGGACGGAGCCAAGCTGATCGTTTCGGCCGGCCTGGTGGCGCCGGCAGTCAAAATGGTGACGGTGAACGGCGAGCAGATCCACGGCGCGCTTGCCAATCCTCCGCTCGACACGATGCCTCAGCCGGCACGCAGGAGCCGCACGGCCTCGTCGCGGCCGAACAGATAGAGCAACAGGCGCAGCGCCGTGCCGCGATCGGACTGCAATTCCGGATCGCGCGACAGGATCAGCCGCGCATCGTCCCGAGCGGCCTCGAGCAGGTCGGCATGCGCCTCGATGCGCGCCACCTGGAAGCCCGGCGTGCCGGACTGGCGGGTGCCGAGCAACTCGCCTTCGCCGCGCAGCTTCAGATCCTCTTCGGCGATACGGAAGCCGTCCTCGGTCTCGCGCATTACCGACAAACGGCGTTTTGCCGTCTCGCCGAGCGGATCCTTGTAGAGCAGCACGCACGATGAAGGCTTGTCGCCACGCCCGACCCGGCCGCGCAATTGGTGCAACTGGGTAAGGCCAAAACGCTCGGCATGCTCGATAACCATGATTGTCGCATCAGGCACATCGACGCCGACCTCTATCACTGTGGTGGCGATCAGGATACGGGTGTCACCCTGCTTGAAGGCGCGCATCGCCTCGTCTTTGTCGGTGCCTTTCATGCGGCCGTGCACCAGGCCGATGCGGTCGCCGAACAGCGGCTCCAGCGAGGCAAAACGGTCCTCGGCCGACATCAGCTTGATCTCCTCGGATTCCTCGACCAGCGGACAGATCCAGTAGATTTTCTGGCCATCGGCGACGGCGTCGAGCATGCGTCCGATCAGTTCGTCGAGCCGTTCAAGCGGCAAGGTGACGGTGCGGATCGGCTGGCGGCCGGCCGGCTTTTCCGTCAGCTTCGACACATCCATGTCGCCGAATGCAGTCAGCACCAGCGTCCGCGGTATCGGCGTTGCCGTCATCACCAGCATGTCGGGCGCGTCGCCCTTGGCGGTGATCGCAAGGCGCTGGTGGACACCGAAACGGTGCTGCTCGTCGACGACGGCGAACACGAGGTCACGGAACGTCACCGTTTCCTGGAACAGCGCATGGGTGCCGACGACGATGTCGATGTCACCATTGGCCAGCCCGGTCAGCGTGTCGGCACGCTCGCGGCCCTTTTCGCGACCTGTGAGGACGGCGACACGCAGGCCGGCCCGTTCCGCCAACGGCGCAATCGTTGCCAGATGCTGGCGCGCCAGGATTTCGGTCGGCGCCATCAATGCCGCCTGGCCGCCGGCCTCGACGGCACGCGCCATGGCAAGCAGCGCGACCACCGTCTTGCCGGAGCCGACATCGCCCTGCAAAAGGCGCAGCATGCGTTCGGGGTCACCGAGATCGGCGTTGATTTCGGCAAGCGCCATTTCCTGCGACATGGTCAGCGAATAGGGGAGTGCCACGCGCAGTTGTTCGACTATGCGGCCGTCGCCGACGAGTGGCCGGCCAGATAATCGGCGGACCTTGGCCCGCACCAGCGCCAGCGATACCTGGCCGGCCAAGAACTCGTCATAGGCAAGGCGCCGCCACGCTGCGCCGTCGACAGAGACGTCGATCGGGTCGGCAGGATTGTGGATGCGGTTGAGCGCATCGCTGAAAGCAGGAAAGGCATGGCGGCGCCGGAACTCACCGTCCTGCCATTCGGGCAGCACCGGCAGGCGGGCCAGCGCCTGGCCAATCGCCCGGCGCAGCACCTTGCCAGAGAGCCCGGCGGTCAGCGGATAGACCGGCTCGACCAAGGGAAGGTTTTCCGTGTCGCCGGCAAGTGCGATATGGTCGGGATGAACCATGGTCGGGCGGCCGTTGAACCATTCCATGCGGCCGGAGACGACGACATGCTCGCCTACGGGCATTGCTTTTTCGAGATAGGCGGCATGGGCATGGAAGAAGGTCAGCGCGATCTCGCCGGTGTCGTCATGGGCGTAGACTCGGTACGGGACCGACCTGTTGCCGCGTGGCGGCGGCTGGTGGCGGTCGATGCATACATCGAGTGTGACGATGGCGCCCTCGGCCGAGCCGGCGATGCCGGGCCGGTTGCGGCGGTCGATGACAGTATGCGGCAGCACGAACAAGAGGTCCCCGGCGCGCGCGGCCCGGTCGCCGAGGTCGGCTGCTACGACTTTTTCGATCAGGGCGCCAACTTTTGGCCCGACCCCGACAAGCGAGGTGATCGGGACAAACAGCGGATCGAGGAGGGAGGGACGCATGATGTCAGCTTATGTTGCGGCGACTGTAGCGCAAGGCTGACACCGCCTTCTATCCACGCTATATGCGCCGCCTGGGCAAGGATGTTGCAAGATGACCGGAACGAAACGATCAAGCGAGGGGCTCGATGCCCGCCGCCGCAAGCTTCTGTTTCGTTCGTGGCACCGCGGCATGCGCGAGATGGACCTTATACTCGGCAGCTTCGCCGACGCCGAGATCGGCGCCTTGACCGGCGACGAAATCGACCAATATGAGAGGCTCCTCGACATTCCCGACACCGAATTCCTGCCTCTCGTCACTGGCGAACGCCCGGTTCCGGCGGATATCGACTGTGCCGTCCTGCAAAAAATCCTGGCTTCGCGCCGGGAGATGACCTTCTGAACAACGTGTAGCCATGAGCCTTATCCCTACGATCGGTCTGCCGAAAGGCCGCGCCGGCCAGTTCATCGTCGATGGCGTCGCCGACGGCTACGAAGCCTTTGCGCTGGTGCAGGCTGCGCACGAGATCGCCCCTGACAAGCCGGTGCTGTTCGTGGCGCGCGACGGCCAGCGTCTGCCGGCGATCGTCGAGGCGCTTGCCTTTGCCGCTCCAGGCCTGCCGGTGCTGGAACTGCCGGCCTGGGACTGCCTGCCTTACGACCGCGTCTCGCCCGGCGCCGATGCCGCCGCAAGGCGGCTCGACGCACTGGCCGCAATGATTGCGCTGGCGAAAAAGCCGCACCGCGCCGTCGTCCTCACCACCGCGAATGCGCTGTTGCAACGCATTCCGCCGGCTGAACTCGTCGAGGCGCAGACCTTCCACGCCAAACCCGGCAACCAGATAGACATGAACGTGCTGGTGTCGCGGCTGGAGACTTCCGGCTTCGAGCGAGTGCCGACGGTGCGCGGCATCGGCGAATTTGCGGTGCGCGGCGGCATTCTCGATCTCTTCGCGCCCGGCTGGATGGAGGCACTGCGCCTCGATTTCTTCGGCGATACGCTGGAATCGATCCGCGTCTTCGACACCGCAACCCAGCGCACCATCGGCCAACGCAAATCGATGGCGCTGCAGGCGATGAGCGAGGTGGCGCTGACGCCGGAAACCATCAGCCGCTTCCGCCGCGCCTACATCGAAGCCTTTGGCGCGCCCTCCCGCGACGATGGGCTCTATGCGGCGGTCAGCGAGGGCAGGCGGTTTGCCGGCATGGAGCACTGGCTGCCGTTCTTCTATGAGCGGCTGGAAACCGTCTTCGACTACCTGCCCGATGCGCCTGTGGTTTTCGACCATCTGGCGCATGAGGCACTGGCCGAGCGCCACACTCTGATCCTCGACCACTACGAAGCGCGCAAGAAGCAGGCCGACGGCGCCTTGAAGGACGCGGTGCCCTACAAGCCGGTGCCGCCGGATCTGCTCTATCTGTCGCCCGAGAACCTGATTGCCTCGCTTGGCCCGCGCGAGGCGATAGATTTCACGGCCTTCGACGCGCCCGATGCCGGCGCGAAAAAGGTGTTCCATGCCGGCTCGCGCCACGGCCGCAGCTTCGTCGAGGAACGCGCCGATCCTAACGCCAACGTTTTCGACGTCGTCGTAAAACACATTTCCGACGAGCGCGCTGGACGCCGCCGCGTCATCGTCGCCGGCTGGACTGAGGGTTCGCTCGACCGGCTTGGTCAGATCCTGGCCGAGCATCATCTTGGCAATCTGAAGCCGGTGGCGACGCTTGCAGAAGCCGAAAAGCTTGAGCCGGGGCAGGCGGGACTGGCCGTGCTGCCGCTCGAATCCGGCTTCGAGACAGAGAAACTGGTCGTCGTCGCGGAGCAGGACATTCTCGGCGACCGGCTGATCCGGCGCTCGAAGCGCAAGAAGCGTGCGTCCGACTTCATCGCCGAGGCTTCGGCCTTGTCGTCAGGCGATATCGTCGTCCATGCCGACCATGGCATTGGCCGTTTCATCGGGTTGCGTACCATCGAGGCGGTTGGTGCGCCTCACGATTGCCTCGAGATCCACTATGCCGGCGACGATCGGCTATTCTTGCCGGTGGAAAACATCGAGCTGCTGTCGCGCTATGGCTCGGATTCGGCCGAGGCGACGCTCGACAAGCTTGGCGGTGGCGCCTGGCAATCGCGCAAGGCGCGGCTGAAGAAACGCCTGCTCGACATGGCCGGGCAGCTGATCCGCATTGCCGCCGAGCGGCAGATGCGGGCAGCACCGGCGCTGGTGCCGGCGGAAGGCCTCTATGGCGAGTTTGCAGCGCGTTTTCCCTATGAGGAGACCGATGACCAGCAGACGGCGATCGATTCGGTCATGGATGATCTAGGCGCCGGAAAGCCGATGGACCGGCTGATCTGCGGCGACGTCGGCTTCGGCAAGACCGAAGTTGCACTTCGCGCCGCCTTCATTGGGGCGATGGAAGGCTTTCAGGTGGCCATAGTGGTGCCGACGACATTGTTGTCGCGCCAGCATTTCAAGACTTTCTCGCAGCGCTTCTCCGGCCTGCCGATCCGCGTCGCCCAGGCCTCGCGGCTGGTCGGCGCCAAGGAATTGGCGGAGACCAAGAAGGGCATCGCCGAAGGCCAGATCGATATCGTCGTCGGCACGCATGCACTGCTCGGCTCCTCGATCTCGTTCAAGAATCTTGGTCTGCTGATCATCGATGAGGAGCAGCATTTCGGCGTCAAGCACAAAGAGCGGCTGAAGGATCTCAAGACCGACGTCCACGTTCTGACGCTGTCGGCGACGCCGATCCCGCGAACGCTGCAGCTTGCCTTGACCGGTGTGCGTGAGCTGTCGCTGATCGCCACGCCGCCGGTCGACCGCCTGGCGGTGCGCACCTTCATCTCGCCCTTCGATCCGCTGGTCATCCGCGAGACGCTGCTCAGAGAACGCTACCGCGGCGGCCATTCCTTCTACGTCGTACCGCGCATCAGCGATCTCGCGGAAATCCATGATTTTCTGCGCGAATCTGTACCTGAGCTGAAAGTGGCGGTGGCCCATGGCCAGATGCCGCCCGGCGAGCTCGACGATATCATGAATGCCTTTTATGACGGCCAGTACGACGTGCTTTTGTCGACCACCATCGTCGAATCCGGCCTCGATATACCGACCGCCAACACGCTGATCGTGCATCGCGCCGACATGTTCGGCCTGTCGCAGCTCTATCAGTTGCGTGGCCGCGTCGGCCGTTCGAAGGTGCGCGCCTATGCGCTGTTCACGCTGCCCGCCAACCGCAAGCTAACCGATACAGCCGAGCGTCGGCTGAAAGTGCTGCAGTCGCTCGATACGCTAGGCGCCGGTTTCCAGCTGGCCAGCCACGACCTCGACATCCGCGGCGCCGGCAATCTGCTCGGCGAAGAGCAGTCCGGGCACATCAAGGAGGTTGGCTTCGAGCTCTATCAGCAGATGCTGGAGGAGGCGGTGGCCGAAGTGAAGGATTCCGGCGAGGTGCAGGACGGCGGCTGGTCGCCGCAGATCGCCGTCGGCACGGCGGTAATGATCCCGGAAAGCTATGTCCCGGACCTGCAGCTGAGGCTCGCGCTCTATCGTCGTCTTGGCGATCTCGAAAATACGGAAGAGATCGATGCTTTCGGCGCCGAGCTGATCGACCGGTTCGGGCCGCTGCCGGAAGAGGTTGAACATCTGTTGAAGATCGTCTTCATCAAGGCGCTTTGCCGCAAGGCCAACGTGGAGAAGCTCGACGCCGGGCCGAAAGGCGTCGTCATCCATTTCCGCAAGCGGGAATTCCCCAATCCGGTCGGGCTGGTCAAGCTCATCGGCGAACAGGGCTCGCTGGCCAAGATCCGTCCGGACCAGAGCGTCGTCTTCAGCCGTGACTGGGCGACGCCCGAGAAGCGGCTGGCTGGCTCAGCGGTTGTCATGACGCAGCTGGCGCGGCTGGTGGAGAAGGCGGCGTAGCAGCGCGTCGCTGGTGGTCTGGGCACAGCCGCACCGGCACTTTCGCCGTGCCGTGCTCATTCGCCACGCGACCACTTCCGGTCTAGAATAGGAAATCGGCTTCGTGTATGGAGCCGCGACCCCATGTGGGGCGGATTGGCGGGCGATGGCGTCCGTGTGAAAGAGCGTTAGGTGCTTCGATGACGAAATGGTCGCCGAATTCGTGGAGAGCTAAGCCGATCCAGCAGGTTCCTGCCTATCCGGAACTTGCCGCGCTGAGGAACACGGAAGCCCAGCTTGCCACGTTTCCGCCGTTGGTTTTTGCAGGTGAGGCACGCAAGCTGAAGAAGCAGCTTGCAGCCGTCGCTGCCGGTGACGCATTCCTTCTGCAGGGCGGCGATTGCGCCGAGAGCTTCGCCGAGCATGGCGCCGACAATATCCGCGACTTCTTCCGCGTCTTCTTGCAGATGTCGGTGGTGCTGACCTTCGCCGGCGCACAGCCGGTGGTGAAGGTCGGCCGTGTCGCCGGCCAGTTCGCCAAGCCGCGCTCGTCCGACAATGAGACCAAGGGCGGTGTGACGCTGCCCAGCTATCGCGGCGACATCATCAATGGCATCGAGTTCGATGCCAAGTCGCGCATTCCCGATCCTGCGCGGCAGGAGATGGCGTACCGCCAGTCAGCGGCCACGCTCAACCTTTTGCGTGCCTTCGCCCAAGGTGGCTATGCCAGCCTGGAGAACGTGCATCAATGGATGCTTGGCTTCGTGTCCGACAGCCCGCAGGGCGAGAAATACGAGTCTCTCGCCAACCGCATCACCGAGACGATGGACTTCATGAAGGCCGTCGGCATCACCTCGGAGACCAATTACGCGCTGCGCGAGACCGATTTCTACACCAGCCACGAAGCGTTGCTGCTCGGCTATGAGGAGGCGCTGACCCGCGTCGATTCGACCTCCGGCGACTGGTACGCCACCTCCGGCCACATGATCTGGATCGGCGATCGAACGCGCCAGCCCGACCATGCCCATGTCGAATACTGCCGTGGCATCAAGAACCCGCTCGGCCTGAAATGTGGCCCGTCGCTGACGCCGGATGGCCTCTTGCAGCTCATCGACCTGCTCAATCCGGAGAACGAGCCCGGCCGGCTGACGCTGATCGCGCGTTTCGGTTCCGACAAGGTTGCTGACCACCTGCCGAAGCTGGTGCGCGCGGTGCAGAAGGAAGGCCGCAGCGTGGTGTGGTCGTCCGACCCGATGCATGGCAACACCATCGAGGCCGCCGGCTACAAGACACGGCCGTTCGACCGCATCCTGAAGGAGGTGCAGACCTTCTTCGAGGTGCATCGCGCCGAAGGCACGCATCCGGGCGGCATCCATGTCGAGATGACCGGCAAGAACGTCACGGAATGCACCGGTGGCGCCCGCGCCATCACCGCCGAAGAGCTGCAGGATCGCTACCACACCCATTGCGATCCGCGCCTCAACGCTGACCAGGCGATCGAGTTGGCGTTCCTGGTCTCCGATCTGCTCAAGAAGACCCATCCGGTCCAGCACAAGCAGGCCGTCAACGGCTGATACGATCTGAACTTTGATGTCATTGAAGAAGCGCCGGGCGAAAACCGGCGCTTTTTGTATTCAATCCCGCCGGTGTCGCATTTGCTCGTGCCTAACGCGCGCAAAACTGGAATCCTGCCAGGCGATGGCAATTGCATCGGGAGGCCGACATGGCTGACAGTCACAGCGGATCATGCTTGTGCGGGGCAGTGCGGTTCCAGACACGAGGACCGCTACGCGGTGTCGTCTACTGCCATTGCTCGCAGTGCCGGAAGCAGAGCGGGCATTTTTATGCGGCGACCAATGTTGCCGACCGCGACATCACAATCACCGGCGCGGAGAGCATCACCTGGTACGAGGCTTCTTCGTTCGCCAGACGCGGCTTCTGCAAGACATGCGGCTCTCTGCTGTTCTGGAAGCCGAGCGATGATGGCTATGTTTCGGTCATGGCAGGGCTGTTCGACGCGCCAACCGGGCTTCAAGGAGAATGCCATATCTTCGTCGGCGACAAGGGCGATTATTACGCCATCGATGACGGGCTGCCGCAGTTCGAGAAGTCGACACCGTCGATCAAGGTGGCAGGCGACTGATTTTGAAGAGGTCGCCTTATTCCCTTGGTCCAGCCATTGCGCTAATCCCCTGCCGGTGATTCCGAAGGGTTTTGGCATGCAGCGGCTGATCGACGCTTTTTACAATTCGGTGCGGGCGTTTCGCAAACTGGCCGCCGGCGAGGAGGCTTTCCAGTTGGAGCTGACACTGCTCGTGCTTGCCTTGCCGCTCGGCTGGTTCCTTTCGGAATCGTGGCGCGGCTATGCGTTGCTGATCGGCGCGGTGCTGCTCATGATCATGATCGAGGTGTTGAATACCGGCATCGAGGCGGCATGCGACGCGTTCAGCCGCGAATTCAACATCGATATCCAACTGGCCAAGGATTGCGGTTCGCTGGCGGTGCTGATTTCGGTGGTGATCGCTGCCGGCGTCTGGGGCGTCGCCGTCATCGAGCGGATCCTCGGGGTACCGATCTGAGGTTTCAGACACTACATGCCGTCACTGCATTTCTCGTTTTGACCATGATCTTTTCCGAAAACCGGTACCACTTTTCGGGATCATGGTCTGAGGAGACCGATATGGCCGATACCGCCGGATTTCTGCTGCTCGAACGTGAGGGCCTGCCGGACGATCTTCGCTGGCTGGTTGAAAAATTTCCACGCGAGGTCTGGCAGGCGCATGCCAACATCCACGGCGTGGCCAATATGTGGCTGCAGCGGCACGATATGTTCCGCGAGCTTGGCGGCATGCTCACCAATGGTATCGGCGATTATCGAGAAGGTAGGCTGAACGCGCCGGAATTCGCGCGCTGGTTCGCGCCGCGCCTCAACCATTTCCTCGGCAATCTCGACGGCCACCACAATGTCGAGGACCATCATTATTTCCCGGTCTTCGCCAGGGCCGAGACCCGTCTGAAGCGCGGCTTCGAAATCCTGGATGCCGATCACCACACAATCCATGAGGGACTGGAGCGCAATGGCCAGGCGGCAAATGCCTTCATCCGCACGCTTCAGGAGAGCGAAGACAAACAGCGTTTCGCCGCCGATGCCTATGCTGACGAGAACAGCCGGCTGATCGCCATGTTGACCCGGCATCTTGCCGACGAGGAAGACCTGATCATTCCGCTGATCCTCGAGAAGGGTGATCGTGCGCTCGGCATTGATTGACGATCAGCTTCCCTTGTGGAGTTCCTTCTTGGCGACGATATGGGCCGCGAGCCAGCCGAGGATGGCCACAACGAGGCCGATTGCCAGAGCGATCAGCAACCGCTCGTGGCGGGCCAGCGCCTGGCCGACGATGTGCTCCGCGCCCAGCCCGAAGACATAACCGACAGTGCAGAACAGTGCCGCCCAGACTACCGACGAGATGGCGTTGAGGATGATGAAGCGCGCCGCGGCGATGCCCGACAGCCCGGCCGCGATTCCGCCGACCAGTCGCAGGCCATAGATGTAACGGTTCGACAGCACGAAAATGTTGGGATGAGAGGTGACAAGGCGGTAGGCGTGGCTGAAGCCCGGCCGGGCTCGGAGCCTGATCACGAATTTATGGTCGGCGAAGCTCCGTCCCAAGATGAAGAACAACGTGTCGCCACCGAAGGCGCCGAGCGCGGCTGCGAGAAACGCCTGCCACGGGACGAAGACATGCTGATGCGCAAAAAAACCGCCAAGAATTGCGGCGCTTTCGCCCTCGGCGACGCAGCCCAGAAAAACCGCGACCAATCCATATTGCTCAATGAGACGATGGATGACTTCCGTCATGAAGACGTTCGCTGCTTCGACAGAATGTCGTCGATGCGCTTCACCTGCTCGGCCAGCCGGGCGATCTCGTCTCGCATGCCGATGATCTGGCTGTGGCGCAGTTCGTCGAGCTTTTCGTGTAACGCCATGATCTCGATCTCGGCCTTGAGATTAACCTCATAGTCGTGGGCGGCGTCGATTCGATCGCGCTCCGTCTGGCGGTTCTGCGCCATCATGATCACTGGCGCCTGCAGGGCGGCAACCATGGAAAGCACGAGATTGAGAAAGATGAAGGGATACGGATCGAAGGCGGCGCGCGACAAGAGCCAGACATTGCCTGCCGTCCACAGGATCAGGAAGCCAATGAATGCCAGGATGAAGGACCACGAGCCGCCGATCCGTGCGATGGTGTCGGCCAGGCGATCTCCAAACGTCTGGTGAAAGGCGACGGCCTTGTTGGTGTCCTTGGAGATCGTGGTGCGCTCGAGCGTAGATTGCAGTACCCGGCTTTCGAGCGCGCTGAGGCCGTCCGGCTTTCGCTTCAGCCAGCGGCTTGCCAGGTCCTCGATCGTTTTGTTCATCGTCGCCTCCGTCGTCAGCGATGAGGTAGAAGCTGCCGGTTCATACGGGAAGTGGTAGATTGACGCGATGGGGTCAGGAAACAATGGTGGATTTTCAGAAAATTCGCGCCCGTGCAGCGAAGCGCAAAGGCGGTGAGGCAGCGCTGACGTCGCTGCTGGGTCCTATGCCCGACAATGCCGCGGTGGCAAAAATTGCGGACGACCGGATCCTGTCGACCATGGCCGAGCGGGTTTTTGCCGCCGGCTTTGTCTGGCGGGTCATCGAGCAGAAATGGCCGGGTTTCGAGGAAGCATTTCTTGGCTTCGAGCCGAGGCGGCTGCTGTTCCAGCCTGACGATTTCTGGCACGATCTCACAGCCGACAAGCGCATCGTCCGCAATCCGCAGAAGATCAAATCCGTACGCGACAACGCAGCCTTCGTCGCGCGCGTGTCGAAGGAGCATGGCAGCTTCGGCAAGTTCCTGGCCAATTGGCCGGCGGATGACCAGGTCGGATTGATGGCCTATCTCGGCAAGCATGGCAGCCGGCTCGGCGGCAATACCGGCCAGTATTTTCTGCGCTGGCTGGAGTGGGACGCCTTCATCGTCTCGGCCGACATGACGGCAGCGCTGCGCGACGCCGGGCTCGACCTCGCGCAGAGCCCGACATCGAAGAAGGACCTGGACAAGATCCAAGTGCAGATAAACGCCTGGGCGGCGGAAACCGGGCTGCCGCGCCGGCACATTTCGCGCATTCTGGCAATGTCGATCGGCGAGAACCATCCGCCGGAAGCCTTGCGCGAATATATGGGCGAATAGGATCGACTGTTTGGTCCAAACGAACGCCATTGCTCGACGAATTTTGCCGCGCTAAACCCACGGGCATGACAGACAAGACCGCTCCAGACATATTGCGCATCGCCGTCGCCCAGCTCAATCCGACGGTCGGCGACGTCGCCGGCAATCTTGCCAAGGCACGCGAGGCGAGGGCGGATGCCGCCCGCCAAGGCGCCGACCTCGTGCTGTTTACCGAGCTTTTCCTTGCCGGCTATCCGCCTGAGGATCTGGTGCTGAAGCCCGCCTTCCTGAAGGCCTGCGAGCGGGCGGCGGAGGATTTCGCCGGCGATACCGCCGACGGCGGCCCGGGTTTCGTCATCGGCACGCCGTTGAAGCGCAAGACCGGCACGCACAATTCGATCATCTTTGCCGATGGCGGCAAGATCCGTGCCGAACGCTACAAGCTCGATCTGCCGAATTACGGTGAGTTCGACGAGAAGCGCGTCTTCCAGGCCGGCCCCGAGATCCAGGGGCCGGTCAATTTCCGCGGCGTGCGCGTGGGAGTGCCGATCTGCGAAGATATCTGGGGCGAGGTTGCCGTCTGCGAGACGCTGGCCGAAAGCGGCGCGGAAATCCTGCTGGTCCCGAACGGCTCGCCCTATTACCGCGGCAAGGTCGACGTCCGCCACCAGATCGTCATCCGCCAGGTCATCGAATGCGGACTGCCGATTATCTATGCCAACCAGCTTGGCGGCCAGGACGAGCTGGTTTTCGATGGCGCATCGTTTGCCATAGGTTCTGACAAGACGCTGGCCTTCCAGATGAGCCAGTTCGAGGAGACGGTCAACGTCACCACCTGGAAGCGAAAGAATGACATCTGGGTCTGCTCTGACGGACCGATGTCGAAAATCCCGGAGAAGGAGGAGGCCGACTACCGCGCCTGCATGTTGGGCCTGCGCGATTACGTCAACAAGAACGGCTTCAAGAATGTCGTGCTCGGCCTTTCCGGCGGCATCGATTCGGCGATCTGCGCGGCACTTGCCGTCGATGCGCTGGGCGAGGAACGGCTGCGCGCCGTGATGATGCCTTACCGCTACACTTCGAAGGACTCGCTGAAGGATGCCGAGGACTGCGCCCGCGCACTCGGCTGCCGCTACGATATCGTGCCGATCTTCGAGCCGGTCGAGGGCTTCCTGCACACGTTGACACAGCTTTTCGAGGGCACCAAGGAAGGCATCACCGAGGAAAACCTGCAGAGCCGGGCCCGCGGCACCATCCTGATGGCGATTTCCAACAAATTCGGCTCGATGGTGGTCACCACCGGCAACAAAAGCGAGATGTCGGTCGGCTACGCGACGCTCTATGGCGACATGAATGGCGGCTTCAATCCGATCAAGGACCTCTACAAGATGCAGGTCTATGCGCTGTCGCGCTGGCGCAACGCGCATATGCCGCCGGGTGCGCTCGGTCCGTCCGGCGAGGTGATCCCGAACAACATCATCGACAAGGCGCCCTCGGCGGAACTGCGAGAGAACCAGACGGACCAGGATTCGCTGCCGCCCTATCCGGTGCTCGACGACATATTGGAATGTCTGGTCGAAAACGAGATGGGTGTCGACGACATCGTTGCGCGCGGCCATGACCGGGCGACGGTGACGCGCGTCGAGCACCTGCTTTACGTCGCCGAATACAAGCGCCGGCAGGCGGCACCCGGCGTGAAGATCACCAGGAAGAACTTTGGCCGCGACCGCCGCTATCCCATTACCAACCGGTTCAGGGATGGCGGGTAGGCGATTGGCTGCATAACGGTTTAGCCATGGCCAACCTTGAAATCAGCTTCGACCTGTCGCGGATCGATTTCCGGGCGACGTCCGACATTTTGAAGGAGAGCTATTGGGGCAGTGGCCGCAGCGACGAACAGCACCACCGCGCCTTCGCCAACTCACTGTGCGTCGGCGCCTATGTCGGCGGCAATCAGGTCGGCTTCGGCCGGGCGATCACCGACCGTACGGTATTTGCCTATCTCGCCGACATAATTGTCTGGCCGGGGTATCGCGGACAAGGCATCGGAACCCGGCTTGTCCAGGCGCTTATCGACCACCCGGACGTCAAGACGGTCACGCATTGGAGCCTGTCGACCAACGACGCCCATGCGGTTTACGAGAAGCTCGGCTTCAGGCCTTCCACCGACGGCCGCTATATGCGCTTCGACCGATGAGGGCGCACAACCCGCGATTGTTGCAAAATCGTCTCACTGCTTGGACCAGATGCGCTTTGGGCTATCTAGTGACTTGGCGCGGCGTTGAGGCGTCTCTATAAACACCTCTCCGCGATTCCCCTTCAGGAGGAACCGAATGCCAGGATTTGACATCGTTATGCGAGGCCGCGAAGCCTAGGTCTTGGTCAGCGCGCCGCGAGATAGCCTCGCGGCAAGGCTGAACCGAGGCAGGTATTTCGCCGCTGCCGGTCGCCGCCCCTCTACAGGGCCGCCAAATACGCCAAACCTCCGCATCTCCGGGCGCCTAACGGCGCCGACGCGGTATTTCAATTTCTACTTTCGTGGGATCGGGCTCGTTTGCGCCCGAATGACATCATGACTCGTTTTCGAATAGATTTGCGCGCGGGCGCCTTTCGCAGCGTTCTTGGCTTCACGCTCAGCCATTGGCGGCGTCAGCCGTGGCGGCTTGCCGGCATTATGGGCACGTTCCTGCTCTCGACCTTGGCCGACGTGCTGACGCCGCTCTATTCCGGCCGGCTGGTGGATGCCGTCGCCAGCAGTGCTGCGGCCGACGATGTTGCGTGGAACGCGGCGACAGCGGCCTTTTCGATGCTGGTGGCCCTGGCGCTCACCGGTGTCGTGCTGCGCAATCTCGCCTTCATGGCCATTGTCGAGCTGACGTTGAAGATGATGGCGGATATCGCCGCCGACGCCTTCCACCGCGTCCAGCGCTTCTCCACCGACTGGCACGCCAACAGCTTCGCCGGATCGACGGTGCGCAAGATAACGCGCGGCATGTGGGCGCTCGACCTGCTCAACGACACGATCCTGATCGCGCTGCTGCCATCGGTCGTCATGCTCGTCGGCTCGACGCTGCTGCTTGGCTGGTTTTGGCCGCTGATGGGTGCTGTCGTCGCCACCGGTTCGGTTCTGTTCATCGCGGTGACGACGATGCTGTCGCTTGGCTATGTCGCGCCCGCGGCAAGGCTTGCCAATGCGTGGGATACACGGCTCGGCGGCTCGCTGGCCGACGCGGTGAGCTGCAACGCCGTGGTCAAGGGTTTTGGCGCCGAGGAACGCGAGGAGACGCGGCTTGCCGAGGTCGTCGCCAAATGGCGCGGCCGCACGCGCCGCACCTGGATGCGCGGCACTGTCAACGGCACCACGCAAGGGACGATGCTGCTGCTTTTGAGGGCAGCGGTCATCGGGTTCTCCCTGCTGTTGTGGTCGTGGGGGCAGGCGAGCGCCGGCGACGTCGCCTTCGTGCTGACCTCATTCTTCGTGCTGCAAGGCTATTTGCGCGACATCGGCACGCATATCCGCAATCTGCAGCGCTCGATCAACGACATGGAGGAACTGGTCGACTTCCAGTCCGAACCACTCGGCATTGAGGATCGGCCCGGCGCCAAACCGATCCGGATCACCGATGGCCGTATCACCTTCGACAATGTCACGTTCCATTATGGCAGCCACCGCCTGCCGCTCTATCGCGACTTTTCGGTGGACATCGCGCCGGGCGAACGGGTTGGGCTGGTTGGCCATTCGGGCTCCGGCAAGACGACATTCGTCAAGCTGATCCAGCGCCTCTACGACGTGACTGCGGGCAATATCCTGATCGACGGCCAGGATATTGCCAATGTGGCGCAGGCGTCGCTGCGCGCACAGATCGCGATTGTCCAGCAGGAGCCGATCCTGTTTCACCGGTCGCTGGCCGAAAACATCGCCTATGCCCGGCCGGCCGCCACGCAGGCCGAGATCGAGCACGCGGCGCGATTGGCCAGCGCGCATGACTTCATCGCCAATTTGCCGAAAGGCTATGGCACGCTGGTCGGCGAGCGTGGCGTAAAGCTATCGGGTGGTGAGCGTCAACGCGTTGCAATCGCACGCGCCTTTCTTGCCGATGCGCGCATTCTCATCCTGGATGAGGCAACGTCGAGCCTCGATTCGGAAT
This sequence comes from Mesorhizobium sp. M0633, assembly GCF_040320645.1. NCBI lineage: Bacteria > Pseudomonadati > Pseudomonadota > Alphaproteobacteria > Hyphomicrobiales > Phyllobacteriaceae > Mesorhizobium > Mesorhizobium sp. M0633. Next base: position 4,987 of record NZ_JAMYQC010000038.1, on the reverse strand, counting down.
CGGAGGTGCTGATCCAGCAGGCGATGGAGCGGTTGATGGTCGGCCGCACGACGCTGGTCATTGCCCACCGGCTGTCGACGGTGCGGGCGCTGGACAGGCTTTTGGTGTTCGATCGCGGCCGCATCGTCGAAGAGGGCTCGCATGACCAACTGATCCGGCTGCAAGGCGGCATCTACCGCCGGCTGTTCGAACGCCAGGCGCTTGAGCTGACCAAAGGCATGGTGATCTGACGGTTGCGGCGCCGCGCGTCCTGATGGACGCGTGGCGCTGCAGTCTTTTCTTCGCCTTCGTCATGTTCTATGTCTGCCGCAGAGCGCGGGGGCGCGTCTTGTCAACAGCAAAACCATCCGGTACGCCCCGCTCATGACAGTTACCGTCCGTTTCGCCCCGTCACCGACCGGCCGCATCCATATCGGCAATGCGCGCACCGCTCTGTTCAACTGGCTGTTCGCCATCAAGAACAAGGGCCGCTTCATCCAGCGCTTCGACGACACCGACGTTGCCCGTTCGACGCAGGAATTTTCCGACGCCATCCTTTATGACCTGCATTGGCTGGGCATCTTCCCCGACGCCACGGAGTATCAGTCGCGGCGGGTCGAAGTCTATGATGCCGCACTGCAGAAGCTGAAGGAGGCGCGCCTCGTCTATGCCTGCTATGAGACGCCCGAAGAGCTCGACCTGAGGCGCAAGGTGCGCCGCACGCGTGGCCTGCCGCCAGTCTATGGCCGCGAGGCGCTGACGCTGGCACCCGAGCAGGTGGCGGAATATGAGGCCGATGGCCGGCGGCCGCACTGGCGCTTTCTGCTGCCCAACTTCAGCAGCGATCCGCTGCAGCCGGAGCGCACCGAAATCCACTGGAACGACCTGGTGCGGGGCGAAGAGACCGTCGACCTCGCCTCGCTTTCAGACCCGGTTCTGCGGCGTGAGGACGGCACCTACCTCTATACATTGCCTTCGGTTGTCGACGACATCGACATGGGCGTCAGCCATGTCATTCGCGGCGACGACCACGTCACCAATACCGGCGTCCAGATAGCCCTGTTCCGAGCACTTGGCGCGGAGCCGCCGGTGTTCGGCCACCACAATCTCCTGACAACGGCATCAGGCGAGGGACTTTCGAAGCGCACCGGCGCGCTGTCCATCCAGAGCCTGCGTGAGAGCGGCATCGAGCCGATGGCGATCGCTTCGCTGGCGGTGCTCGTCGGCACCTCGGAAAACGTCGTGGCGGTGCCAACGATGGCCGAGCTAGCCGAGCGCTTCGATCCGGCTGCAACATCGAAATCCGCCGCCAAATTCGACCCGGACGAGCTCTTCGTGCTCAACCGCACGCTGCTGCATCACATGCCGTTTTCCGAGGCGCGCGACCGGCTGATCGTGCTCGGCATCTCCGGCGAACAGGCCGAGCCTTTCTGGCTGGCGGTGCGCGGCAATCTCGACAGGCTGGCCGATGCGGCGATCTGGTGGCGTACGCTTCGAGACGGTCCAGAGGAGCCGGCGGAGTTTTCCGACGATGACCGCGACTTTCTTCGCCAGGCGTTCGAACTGCTGCCGGAGGAGCCTTGGAACGGCACCGTCTGGAAAAACTGGACCGGCAAGATCCGAGAGGCGAGCGGCCGTAAGGGCAAGGCGCTGTTCATGCCGCTCAGGCTGGCGCTTACGGGACAGCCTTCGGGTCCGGAGCTTGCAGATCTGTTGCCGCTGCTGGGTCGGGAAGGAACGTTGGCCCGACGACCCTGACCTTGCGCTGTTCCGGCGGCGGCAGCGACGTCGGCGAAGGCACGGGCTTGACGGCAAGGCGTCTGATCGCCTCACGGTCGAGGCCGTCTTGCGCGTTGGCCAAGGACTCCGGATCGGCGCCCGGATCAGGCCTGGCAACCGGCAGCGGAATGAACGGGGTACTCTCTACATTCGCCTCAGATTGTTCCCGGGTTGGCGGGTTGCCGGCAATGATCTCGAAATTCTGCGCGGCATTGCAGCCGCAGGCCGGCGGCCGCGGCATGTCGGACTGCTTGTAGAGGTAGGCCGTCGGCAGTTTGATATAAGGCCTGCCGGTCACCGAAGACGTCATGGACGCCGAATCGCCATTCATGCCGCGCGTGTAGAAAACCTGCATCTCGGTGCCGGGGCAGCTCGATTCGCAATTCTTCTGATCGCGCTCGAAATCGCCCAGCGAGGCAGCATTCGACATCGGGAAGAAATAGCCGTCGCAGGTCCGCACGCACATGGTGCGGAATTCGCCTCGCGGCTGCCCCAAGTCGTCGGCGTTGTTGAGCATGGTGCGGATGTTGCCCGGCTGGCTTAGCTCTTCGGCCTGGCTGGGCCCTTCAGGCTGGTCGGGCGCGCCCGGTTCACTTGCGTCACTGCCCAAAAGCTGGTCGAGCAGGTTTCGCTTGCCGTTTTCACGGCTGGCTTCGCGGACCGGCGCGGGCGTCCGCGCCGCATCATCGCGGCAGCCATTGGCGTAAAGCAACGTCAATATGCGCGCGCGATCGCGTCGCGAACCACCGCCGGCAAGGTCGGCGCGCTTGGCCTGCAGGGCGTCGAGATTGGCTGCCATGCGATCGATGGTGGCGTCGAGTGCCGCGCATGCGTTGGCCGTTGCGGCGAGACAGCGAAAAGCCGCAGCCGGCGCTGCTGGCCTGGCTGACGGCCTTTGAAATCTGCTGGCGCTGCCGGACGATTGCGTCGTCATATTTCCTGAACAAGGCCGGTTTGCCGCCGCCACCACGAGAAGCGGCGGCAAGATCGGCTTCAAGCTGGCGGCAGAGGCGCGGAGCGGGCTGCGCCTGAGTGACGGCAATGTCGCACAGTAGCAGGGCACCGAGCAGCGCGGCGGCACGCGTCAGCTTCCAACATGCGCCCGTCATCCCTCCGAAACTCCGCCTGTCTGCCGTTCTGAAAGCTACCGCGCTTGCGGTTAACCGTTTGTTTAGCATACCGCCGATTCCGGCTTCAGCCCAAATGCGCGATGGCTTGCGCCTTGTGCGGGGCTTCGATCACGACGAGTGCTGGCATGTCGACCACGCCACACGACGTATTCGGACAGAGCCAGAACCGCGACATCCTGGCGCTGCACGAAAAAGGCGTATTCGCCCAGAAGAATGCCCGGATCCAGCAATGCCCGGAGGCTTGGCATGACCGCGATTACCCGTCGAGCCGCACTGCAATTTGGTCTTTTGTGCCTGGCGATGCCGGTTGCCATGGCGCAGGAAAAGCCCATCACGCCGGATTGGGGTACCAAATTGGTCGAAGCTGCCCGTGAGCAGATCGGCGTCACCACACTCTACGATCCGACCTATACACGCCTGGCCTATCCGGGCGGGGACGTTGAGCCCGAGCGGGGTGTGTGCACGGATGTCGTGATCCGTGCCTATCGCCGCGCCTTCGATCTCGATCTGCAAGAATTGGTGCATGAGGATATGCGGGCCAATTTTGCCGCCTATCCGAAGGCTTGGGGCCTGAAAGCGCCGGACCGCAACATCGACCACCGCCGTGTGCCCAATCTTGCGGTCTATTTCGAGCGGCGCGGTGCCGCCTTGCCCGTCAGCCAAGACCCCGCCGACTATCGGCCTGGGGATCTTGTCGCCCAGATGCTGCCGGGCAATCTGCCGCATATTGCCATCGTGTCGTCCAATCGCTCCACTGTGGTGCCGACAAGAAGGCTGGTTATTCACAATATCGGCGGCGGCGCCAAAGAAGAGGACACTTTGTTTGCCTTCAGGCAGACAGGACATTTCCGGTTCAGGCCAATCTGAGAAAGCCCGCGGCTACCCCAGATCGACGATGGCTTGCGCCTTGTGCGCGGCTTCCACCACGGCCAGTGCCGTCATGTTGACGACGCCGCGCGACGTGACCGACGGAGTCAATATGTGCGCCGGGCTATCGGTGCCGAGCAGGATCGGGCCGACATGCAGCGCGTCCATCATTGTGCGCAGCGCCGTCAGTGTGATGTTCGCCGAATCGAGATTGGGGAACACCAGCAGATTGGCTTCGCCTTTCAGCCGCGAATGCGGATAGACGCGTTGGCGCAGCTGCTCCGACAATGCCGAGTCGGCATGCATCTCGCCGTCGCATTGCAGGTCTGGCGCGATGCGCGCCAGGATCGCCGCCGCCTGCCGCATCTTCATGGCGCTTGGCGAATCGCGGGAGCCGAAATCAGAATGCGACAGTAGCGCTGCCTTGGGCTCGATGCCGAAACGCTGAATCTCCTCGGCCGCCAGAACGGTCATTTCCGCAATCTCCTCGGCGGTCGGGTCGACCGAGACATGGGTATCGGTGAGAAAGATGATGCCGCGCTGCGAGATCAGCATGGAAAGCGTCGACAGGTCGCGATCCCTAATGCCGGCGCGTGGCCCGATGATCAGCGTGACGTTTCGCAAATGGCGCTCGAAACGGCCTTCGAGGCCGCAGACCATGGCGTCGGCGTCGCCGCGCTTCAGGGCAAGGGCGGCGATCACCGTATTGTCGGTGCGCACCATGGTGCGTGCCGCTTCCGTAGTCACCCCACGGCGGCCGGCAAGCTCGATCAAAAGGTCGACATAGTGGCGGTAACGCGGATCGTCTTCCGGGTTGATCAGGCCGAAATCGACGCCCGGCTTGATGCGCAGCCCATAGCGTTTCAACCGCACCTCGATGACATGCGGGCGGCCGATCAGGATCGGTTCGGCAATGCCTTCCTCGAGCACGACCTGGGCGGCGCGAAGCACGCGCTCGTCCTCGCCGTCGGCATAAATGACGCGTTTGGCGCTCGACATCTTGGCCATCGAGAACACCGGCTTCATGACCAGGCCGGAGCGGAAGACGAAGCGGTTCAGCTTGTCGATATAGGCGGCGAAATCGGTGATCGGCCGGGTCGCGACGCCGGTCTCGCAGGCTGCCTTAGCGACGGCAGGGGCAATGCGCAGGATCAGCCGCGGATCGAAAGGCGAGGGGATCAGGAACTCCGGACCAAAGATCGGCGTCTCGCCGGAATAGGCACGCGCGGCAA
>NZ_JAMYQC010000037.1:0-62227 GCF_040320645.1 Mesorhizobium sp. M0633 | reverse complement strand
CTCCGCATGTCCGGGTAGGGAACGGCTGATGGAACAGCCGGTTTCTTCAGGCAATATCTCCTCCTGTGAAACAGAAACTCACGCGACTTGCAGGTCGCACGAACACGTTCTTCGCTAGATCCAACCCGATCATGCTAACTTCCGACATGGACGCCTCCGTTCAAGTGATGATCAACGACACCACTTTGGCACAGCGATGCCGTCAGGGGGCGTCCACCCCATCAATCTAGGGGTTCGCACAAAGGACAGGCAGTACGCAGCGCATTCCCAGCCGGTGCCAGCCTCCTGCAAAAATGCTTGCCGATCTCAGCCCTATCTGGATCAGCCCGAAGTGCGTTACGGAAGCTTACATTTCAAACTGAACTGCTCCGTGTGCTTCGCATTTCAGAAGCCGACGCACTTTGGCGCAAACCTGTCTCCCCCACACGTCATATTCCTGGAAGATAAACAATCTCGTTGAGCAAAGCGGGAGCATCGGCAGCGACCGCAGAAGCGCCTTAGCGCCTCGACTTTAGGCGGCGGCCTGCCCCGAACGGGAAATTGGCATAACACAAAAAGGGGATGAACATGTGGAAGTTTGCCAAGATGGATGGGCAAGGATGAAAATTGCGCTCGGACCCCGGCCCGTCAGGCTATTGGAGAATGTGTGGATTCCGCTTTCCGACGGAACGCGTCTGGCTGCGAAGATCTGGCTGCCGGAGGATGCGGGATCCAGCCCGGTCCCAGCAATTGTCGACTACATTCCTTACCGCAAACGTGATGGCACCGTTTTGAGAGACGAACGGATGTATCCCTATTTCGCGTCGCATGGCTATGCGAGCATCCGTCTAGACATCCGGGGCACCGGCGATTCCGAGGGTCTGTTCGAGGATGAATACGTCAAGCAAGAACAGGACGACGCTGTCGGGGCCATCGAATGGATGACGCGACAGGCCTGGTGCAGCGGCAGTGTGGGAATGATCGGCAAATCGTGGGGTGGGTTCAGCGCCTTGCAAGTCGCCGCTCGCCGGCCCAAGGGCCTAAAGGCGATCATCACACACTGCTCGACCGACGATCGCTACGCCGACGATGGGCACTACATGGGTGGATGCGTCCTCAACGATACATTGGTTTGGGGTACGACATGTTTCGCGAGCATGGCACAGTCGCCCGATCCCGAGATCGTCGGCCAGGACCGCTGGCGCGCGATGTGGATGGAGCGGTTGGAAAATGCCCGGCCGACATTGATTGATTGGCTCACGCATCAGCGGCGGGACGATTTCTGGAGGCATGGTTCGGTCTGCGAAGATTACGGTGCAATTGATTGCGCGGTTTTCGCGGTCGGTGGATGGGCAGATGGCTTTTCGAACGCCGTGTTCCGGCTCCTCTCAAACCTGAGAGCGCCACGCAAAGGCCTGATTGGGCCTTGGGGTCATACATACCCTCATGAGGGTGTCCCCGGTCCCGCCATCGGTTTCCTGCAGGAATGCCTACGCTGGTGGGATCACTGGTTGAAGGGCAAGGATACCGGCATTATGCAGGAACCGGTGCTGCGTAGCTGGATGCTGGACTGGGCAGAGCCTGCGGCGCATTATGATGAGCGACCTGGGCACTGGGTCGCGGACCCCAGCTGGCCGTCTCCGCATGTAACGTCACGGATCTTCCGCATAGGGACGGGCAGGTTGTCCGAGCAGGCGCTGCCGGAAGCGACTCTCGAAATCAGTTCGCCTGAGACGGTCGGCATCGCGGGTGGCGAGTGGTGCCCTTATGGGCTCGGAGGAGAAGGTCCGGAGATGCCGCTGGATCAGCGGTGGGACGATGGCGGCTCCTTGATCTTTGACAGCCATCTGCTCGCTGAAGCCACGCCGATCCTCGGCGCGCCTGTCCTTGAATTGGAGGTCACCTGCGACACGCCGACCGCGATCCTTGCGGCGCGTCTTTCCGATGTTAGCCCGTCAGGTGAAGTCACACGGGTCACCTACGGACTGCTCAACCTGTCGCACCGCGACGGCCACGAAGATCTGCAGCCGATGGAAGCTGGAAGATCGTACCGCATCCGCCTCGCGATGAACGCGGTCGGATACACCTATCCCGCCGGTCATCGGATCCGGCTCTCTATTTCCACTGCCTACTGGCCGTTGGTATTACCCGCACCGGAGCGCGCCACATTGACCATAGAGGCGGAAGCAAGTCGTCTGAATCTTCCGATCAGAATGCCGCAACCGATGGACGCCGAGTTGTCAACCTTTGGCACGCCGGAGAGTTCTGCGCCCATGGCAACCACGGTGCTGAAGCCCGGCAGCGTCGAGCGTTTTGCACGCCTGGATGTATTGCCGAAGCAGGTCACAGTCACAGTCAAGCGCGACGATGGCTTCGTTCGCCTCGATCCGATCGGCACGGTTGTTGGCCTCCAAAAGCACATGATCTATTCGGTCGCCGAGAACGATCCGACGGCAGCCCGGACGGAAGTCTACCACCGAGATGAGCTGAGCCGCGGAGCGTGGCAGACAGCGGTGGAGGGCCGGACAGTCATGACCGCTACTAAGTCAACCTTCCACCTGCAGATCGATTTCAACGCTTTCGAAAACGGCGAGCGCATCTTCGAGAGATCATGGTCGAAGAAGATTCCTCGTGATCTCGTCTGAATTGGAAGAAAATCGCCTCCCGCTCCGCAGAGAATCTCGCAAGGAAAGGCACAGTTCCATCATGAATGAGATCGCAAACAGTGTGAGACGCCAGCCCCTTTTTTAAAGTCGGATCCGCGCTCAGCGGGGATATTATCGGTGCCGGCATGCCGTTGTCCCAACGCATCTGGGCCGCCGATGGGAAGGTACGGAAGGCGCGTGCCGATGCGGCCGCCCAAAGCTCGATCGAGGCTTACAACAACATCAGTATTGGCAGGTAGCGCGATGTCGACGCAGGTCCGTGTAACTGACCACAATAGCCGCGGTGCTCTCAAATGGCGCTGCATTGGACCAGCCAGAGGCGGCCGTGTTGTGGCGGTTGCAGGCGATCCCGACAACCCAATGGTGTTCTACTTCGGCGCCTGCGCGGGCGGGGTGTGGAAGACGATCGATGGAGGCGTCTATTGGCGCTGCGTGTCCGACGGTTACTTCACGAGCGCCAGCGTCGGCGCGCTCGCGGTCGCCCGCTCTGACTCCAACGTCATCTATGCCGGCACGGGCGAGTCGACGATCCGAGGCGACGTCTCGTACGGCGATGGCGTCTACGGGTCTACCGATGCCGGTCGCAGTTGGACTCATCTGGGACTGAAAGAGACCCGCCACATCGGCAAGATCTGCATTCATCCACACGACCCCGACATCGTCTATGTTGCGGCGCTCGGCGACGCGTTCGGGCCCAACGAGGAACGGGGCGTGTTCCGTTCCAAGGATGGCGGCAAGACCTGGCAGAAGATCCTCTACCGCAATTCCGATGCTGGTGCCGTCGATATCTCGATGGATCCCAACAATCCGCGCATCCTCTTCGCCACAGTCTGGCAGACGCGGCGGAGCTTCTGGAACCTCAGTAGCGGAGGGCCGGGAAGCGGAATCTTCCGGTCTCTGGACGGCGGGGACACCTGGGAGGAGTTGTCCGGGCTGAATGGTTTGCCGGGTGGGGTGCTCGGCAAGATCGGCGTCTCCGTCTCTGAGGCGAAGTGCGGGCGCGTCTACGCTCTCCTTGAGGCGGAAGGAGACAAGATCGGGCTTTATCGCACCGACGATTACGGCGACCGCTGGGTCCAAATCTCGCAGAACCGCGATTTGATGCACCGCCCCTTCTACTACACCCATGTCTTCGCCGATCCGACACACGCCGATACGGTCTACGTAACCAATTTACAGATGTGGAAGTCGACTGATGGTGGGGAGAGCTTCACCGAGGTGAACACGCCCCACGATGACAACCACGATCTTTGGATCGACCCGCTTCAATCCCAAGCGGATGATCGAAGGCAATGACGGCGGCGCGTGTGTCACCTTCAATGGCGGCCGGACCTGGTCGTCGATCTACAATCAGATGACAGCGCAGTTCTATCGCATCGATGTCGACAACCAGTATCCCTATCGGGTTTACGCCACCCAGCAGGACAACACCTCGATCTCGGTCCCGAGCGCCTCGGAATGGGGCGTCATCCCCCTTTGCGACTGCACCTATCCGGGCACGGGTGAGAGCGGCTTCATCGCCGTGGATCCCAAGGATCCCGACATCGTCTATTGCGGCGCGATCGGCTCAAGCCCGGCCGACTGTGGAGCTCTGCAGCGCTACGACCACCGCACCCGACAAATTCGCCTTGTCAGTGTCTGGCCGGAAAAGACGAGTGGTATGGCGTCGAAGGATATGCGATACCGCTTCGGCTGGACCTTCCCGATCACTTTCTCGCCGCGTGATCAGAAGACACTCTATATCGGGGGCAACCACGTCTTCCGCAGCCGCGACGAAGGATCGAGCTGGACAGTGATCTCGGCCGATCTTAGCCTTAACGACCCGGCTCGACAGGACCATTCAGGTGGCGTCCTGACCCACGACGATTCCGGCGCCGAGGTGCATGCGACGTGCGCCTCGGTTGTGGAATCCCCACACCGCAAGGGTGAAATCTGGGCGTCTACCGACGACGGCCTCGTCCATGTGACGCGGAACGACGGAGCCCGGTGGAGCAACGCTACGCCAGAAGCCATGCCCGAGCTCGCCTATGTCGGCTGCGTCGAGATCTCGCCGCATGACGCCGACACCGTCTATGTAGCAGCCACGCGCTATAAGCTCGCCGACTATCAGCCCTATCTCTTCCGCACCAAGGACCGGGGGAAAAGCTGGGAGTCAATCGTTGGTGACTTCCCGAACGGCGAGATCATCCGGGTGGTGCGCGCCGACACGATGCGGCCAGGACTGCTCTTCGCCGGCACCGAGACCGGCGTCTTCTTCAGTCTCGACGACGGCGCGCACTGGTCGCGCATGGCGGGCGGCCTGCCCGTGGTCCCGGTCTACGATCTCAAGATCAAGGGCAGCGACCTCGTGGCTGGCACCCATGGCCGGTCCTTCTGGATCCTCGACGACGTGACGCCGTTGCGCGAGCTGGCCGCGGATCAGGAAGACGTGAAGCTGGTGAGCCCACGCCCGACGGTTCGGGCCAAGCTCAACTACTGCGTCGAGACGGGCTACGCGAAGACAGGGATCAACTACGGCCCCGGTTGGGGCATCGGCGCCGCCACGGAGGTCGTGGAGCTGGAGGGTGGACGGACCGATCGCCGCTATCTCGACTGCGGCGAGAATCCGCCGATTGGGGCGATCGTCTACTTCTGGCTGCCCGATGATGCGGAGGGGCCGGTCAAGCTCACCTTTCGGGACGCCGCAGACAAGACCATCATCGCGTTCTCGAGCGACGACAAGGACGCGCCCTTCCATACAAAGCCAGGCACGAATGCCGGGCTCCACCGCTTCGTCTGGGACCTCAGACATTTGAGACCGGCCAAGCTCGAGCGGTCGCTGATGATCCAGAAGTACAAGCCTCTCGCGCCGGAGGGCGAGGACCCGAGCGGCCCGGCGGTGGTTCCCGGCAGGTACAAGGTTGAGCTGCAGGCCGACGGCAAATGCCAGACGGTCGGCTTCACGATCGTCAACGATCCCCGCATAGCCACGACCGAAAAGGAGTTCGCCGAGCAGTTCGAGCTCTTACAAAGGCTATTCGGCAAGCTCTCGGCGCTCAACCAGGCGGTGAATCGAATCCGGCTCCTGAAGCGGCAGCTCGCGGATGTGCAAAAGCGGCTGGACGACGGCGACAAATCGCTGGGCGGACGTGCGCAATCTTTGGTCGGGCGGCTCGAGGCGATCGAGGGAGTGCTGATTGACGTGAAACGTGAGACGTCGCGCGACCTAGAACGCAATCCGCCCGGCTTGAACGATAAGCTGATCGACCTCGTCAACGTGGTGACGATCGCCGACGCGACGCCGACGCTGCAAGCCCGCCAGCTTTCCGATGAGATCATGTCGAAGGTCGACGGCGAGATCAAAAAGCTGGACGCGCTCATGAAGGAAGAGGTCTGTGCGCTCAATGCCGCGCTCAAGAGCGCCGACGTCGAGCTGCTCGGGACCGGCAAGGCCTAGGTCTGGGCCGTGAGCCAACACATACGGCTCAGTGAGCATTCATCCCAGGAAGGAGATAGACATGGATTTTATCGAGCGGACCTTCGGCGTTGCTCCGGATGGAGGCGGCGGCACTACCGAGATGCTCTACATCATAGTCGTGCTTGCTGTCGGAGCGATTGTGGCCGCCCGCTGGTGGCTCCGCCGAGGCGCCGCGGTGCGGCGCCGCTAGGCTTTTCTAGGGTCGAGATCTTGGCAGGCGTGCCGGCTAAGATTCTTCTCGATCACTGAAAAACCCGATGCAACGCTGACGGCCGGCGCCAGGCAGGGAGACCCGGCTGGACGATGAGGGCGGGCCGATTGTTGATTGGTAGCAAAAAAAGGAGCGCGAATATGTTTTCACTGGCCCAGACGATCGGAGTAAGCGGCATGGCGAAGCGCGAGCTAGTGCCGTTCATGATCGCGTTCGTTATCGCTGAGATGTTCTATAAGCTCGGTAGCTTCGCCTTGGAATGCCTGGAGTTCCTCGCCACCTGGTATTTGCTGAGCTACGCTTTCGACGGGCTGTTTCGTCGCGGCCGCGGCCGCGGCTGACGCTGCGTCTGGCGCCTCGAGCCGACTCGATCGCCATGGAACATGGCGATCAGCATTGATGCACGACTTTTGCTACCGGCGCGGCAGCGAGCTTCGGCTTCTGCCGGACGTCCGATTGCAGCTCGTACGCATAACGTTGCGGATCGTCGGGCCGCAAGCGTCAGGCCCTGTCCGCAACTGTCCGAAGGATTGGTGGTGTTGAGAAACAGCCCGCCGACCCGCCTGTGGCGAGCACGACCCGCCGTGAGCCGAAGAAGATCGGTCCAATCGAACAGCTCGCCTAAACGGCCCGGCCCCATTGTCCCTCACCGCCAGCCGGCGCGCTTCCACGCTCGCCATGAGAACAATCGACGGAGTGGAACGCACGGCCGCGATCAGGGCACGCACGACCTCACGCCCGCTGCAGTCGCCATGATGCGACGTCGGCTGTGGGCGGCCTCCAGTCCGAGGAGAGAGAGTTAGCTTTTGGCAGGTTGCACTAAAGCTATCAGTCCGCCCCGCGTTTCGAATCGCCTATTGCATGTCAAGCTTCGGATTAAACTCTTTCGCCGTGGGAACTGTGCAACCAAGAGCGCGCAGGGGATGCTGCGTGAGGAACAAGATCGAAGAGCCAAGTGACTACCCAAAACGTCATGCCATCGGTTTGGCTACGATCATCGAATTTCCCAAGATGCTGGACATCGCCTAAGAGCAGGAGCAAACCGGGCCGTGGAGCCGCTCACCGATTGAATTTTGATCATCGGTTGCAAGCGAGACAAACTGACAAACGACGGTGAAGGACATCCGAGCGATCTTGAGCCTGACCCATGAGCAGGGTCTTCCGTGCGCGAAGTGTTGGAACGGCTGAAGATCAGCAAGACGACGGTTTCGACCTATCTCTGCTACGCGCGAGCGAGGCGGGGCTTTCGCGCTGGCCGTTGCCGCCCGGCTACGACGACGATGCGGCGCGCGAGCGGCTTCTGTTCCGCCGGATGGCCCGGCCGCCACAAGATCTGAGTGAGCCGGACTGGGCGCTGATCGTCCGGGAGCTGAAACGCAAGGGCGTGACGCTGACGCTGTTGTGGCAGGAGTATCGCGCCGCCCACCCGACGGCTACAGCTACACCTGGTTCTGCGAGCACTTCGCCGCTTTCGAGCGCCGGACGAGCGCGACATTCCGCAACCGGCATGCGGCGGGTGCGGTGATGCAGACCGACTATGCCGGGCAGACGGTGCCGGTGATCGACCCTGATACCGGCGTCATCCATGCCGCCCAGATCTTTTTGTCGCGGTGCTGGGCGCTTCCAACCTGACCTTCGCCTTTGCCAGCTCCAGCCAAAAGTTGCCGGACTGGATCGAGGGCCAGGTGCGGCGCTTGTCTTCTTCGACGGCGTCACCAGGGCGATCGTCTGTGACAATCTGAAGGCCGGTGTGGCCAAGGCGCTGTGGTTCGAACCGACGCTGAACACGACGTTTGCCGCCATGGCCGAACATTACGACACCACGGTCCTGCCGACCGCGCCGCATCTGATCCGCCTCGGAGGCAAGGCGCCTAGCAATAAAGGAGGAAAATTCATGCCGCCTGCGCCCTCGGAACCAATGGGCGAAAGATCATATGATAGTAATGAGGCGTTTTGAACTGTTGCAAACCAACGGGACGGATTGTCGCGACACTTGCCTGTGACAGGCACCGATAAATCTCTCCCTCCCGATTGATTTCTTCCAGATCGAGAGAGCTCGACACATTCCCACACACGCTTCCTGCATTATTCAAAAGTTGTAGCTCGTCAATTTGCAACCATTCGTAGTGCTCCCCCAAGAGCATTTTCACACTGGTGCCGCTTTCATATGGCATCATAATGGAGAAATATCCGTCATGCAGATGGTGTGCTCTAAGCAACAGGACCTTGGACTCGTGTGTCCTCCCTATCGAGACTTTCAAAGGTGAAAAACGCACATTCATATCTTCTGGACCTAGATCAAGTTGAAATCTTCGTTGCACTAGAGCGCTGAATGTGAAGTCAAGCCCCAAGCCGCGCGTGTCATATGGAGATAGCCGATAAGGTGAGGGCAGGCGCCTCACATTCCTCAAAGCATTTTCTAGATGATAGAGCGTCTTCTTCCGATCTAGATCCATAAAGCTGTCGTGCTGGAAGTCCTTGAAATATTCCAACTCCGCTTCAATAGGCATGTGGGCATGACGGAATAGGGCTGCATGGGCAGCCCGCTGCAAAATAGAATACTCGCATGTCACACCAGATTTGGTAAAAAACGCCCCTGCATCGTTGATGAACCGCATGCATTCAGCTTGAATATTGGCGACTTTCTCGTACTGCTTTTCACTAAGTTCGATCTGCTCAAGAACTGGCTCACCGTCCAAATCATAGTCAACAACCGCTCCTTCCCTGACGGTGCAGCATTGCTCGAAAAAATCGTAATTCCACCAAGGTGTCGCAATGAGAGCTTTACTGTTCGCCGGACGGCCGGGCGCGTCAGAAGCAATAACATAGCGGCCAAGTATATCTGCCTTCAATTCTTCCTTGAAGGTGCGGATCAAATATCTCTGCGTTGTGCCGCTATAGCCTGTGTCTGCCAAAATAATAGTATCGCCTTCCTCCAACTCCAATTGCTTTTTCATATAGCGCATCAAGCGGGCACGCAAAGCAAATGAGTTCTTGAATATCAACTCCAGCACATCATCGTCGCGCAGCAGCTGATAGAATGCCGTCTGTGGGTCGGCCGATTGATGGGCGATCCGTATTAACAATTCAGTCACTTCAGGCGGAAGCAAAAGCTGTTTTGCAGCGGAATAAAAATTCTGAACGTCGGGATTGATACCGCTGATGTAATCATCAACATCGGCGCGAGTTTTGAAAGAGGCCGCAATAGCAACGAATCCGCGGATTCGTACCGGCTTGCCGACGGGCTTGCCCGCATAGGCTTCACACGCAGCTGAAAGAAGATAAGCATCACGCAACAGAAACAAGACCTTTACTCGCTTGCCCTGCTGTTGTAGTGCCTCCACCTCGTCCATAAGAAAACGGGCATAGCCATATAGCACCGGACCAAACGACATGTAGCCGATCACTGTCTCAGGCGCGTATGGCTGTAAGTCTGCTATAGAAAAAATCGGCCGAAATGGACTATAGCACGGCAGAACAACTGTTTCCGGTGCTGTCTGTTCGAGTACAATCAGCGAAGATGCCGCGTGCTGTAGGCGCAAGAAGTCTGCGGCATCACGATCAAACGGTAGGAAATGCAGCGCACGTACGCCCAATTTCTGCGGCACTTGCGCATCGGATACGACATTATCCCCGATGTGAAGTAGTTGCGATGCAGGCACGCCACACTCTTTGATTACAATCTCAAAAAGAGCACGATTCTTCGACGTCCCATAATCGACAGAGCAGTAAACCGTACTGATTGCCTGCATAACGTCTGTAGGCAAATGCTGAGCCAAGAGGCGCCTTAACTCGTCTTCGCGCAAATACGTATCGCTCACGATGATAATTTTGATACCACGGGTGTGCGCCAGCCTGATCAGTTCTACGTACGGTGAGAATGCAAAGCAAACATTCATTTCGGTTCGGATTTCCGTCTCGACCAATAGCTCCCGTTCCTCACCAGAAAGCGACGTAAAAGACCGATAAATATCACGGATATCGATCTCCCTGGATCCGTTCTCTAAACGCTTCGCTCGATAGGCACGCGCAGCAGCGCTAATGCGTTGGTGAGGAGTTATCCCTAAGCTTCGCGCGACGGGCTTATCGGCCAGCACGGTAAAAACATCTTCAGGTGTCGCTGTCTTGCGCCATAGTAACGTATCGAAACAGTCAAGTGAAAGTACCTTTACCGAATCCCCAAACTCGTCCAGAACATTTGGGATATCGTGGGCGTTTATTTGCGCCTTATGATGCGTATCACGCATGTCGCTCCAGAGCAGGCGATCCTCCCGTTTTCGCCGCTGGGCGGTCTTTTCCGTTAGACCGCGCCCGGGTGGAAACATTGCGTCAGGGTGATGGATAGACTGATAGACGTCGTCTCTGGGAAGAGGCGGCAAGATCTCGCCATAAACGTCAGGATCAAACATATGTTCCATACTTAATTTTTCGAAAGGCAGCGGATCAATGTCGGCTTGCTTTATCTTGGCGGCCAAGCGCTCCAGTATATAATGCATTTATTTCTCCGTTAAGTGTTTCTCGCGCAAGCGCGATCTTTTCTGGCTGAGAACTTCTCACTTGTTGTCCACTCTTGGGTCTAGGCCCTCCGCATCGCCAAAGTGTCGAGGTTAGCGGCAACCGCTTTCGCTACGGAGCTTCCAACGAGCCGGGGACTAAACTAGAAATGTCCTGAGCTGCTTGGGAGACTTGGGTTCGAATCAGGGTCTCGCAGCAAAACTCCGCTGCCCTACCGCTAGACGATCCCCATCTCGTCGTTAACCTCTGCTCTTGCAGAAACGAAACGTAGATAACGTCAAAAGACATTCGACTATCGGTTGATCCTCTGCATCTCACCAATCTTTTGGCCCGAAGTTATCGTTTATAGATCTTCGCGTCAACGTAGCGGTGGGAACGCGACTATGGTTGCCAAGTAGTTGATTATGTTGAGGACGTCTGCGTTTCTATGCACAAGAATCTGTGTGATGTTTTGATGAAGAAATGTTAAAGTTGATGCACCTTTAGTTAGGGTAAGCAGAAGCTCCATCTGACGCGGCATGAGGTAATTGGCGAGAGATACACCGCTGGCGCCATCGTGCGGCAGGGCAATCAGCATTCGAGGCGCTCTCACGTTGTCTGCGTATGAACGCGCTGAAGGGGTGTGCGCTGCTGTCAGCAGAGCGCAGGCACGGCCTTCTCCGCCATTTGCGTTCAGACGGTGAACATGGATTGAAACGCGGAGTGTCTTGAGTGAGGTGGAACGAAGAGGTTGTGCAGGGCGGAGAAGATCGATGCGAAGCGCAGGGGACTGTCAGGAATTCCGTGTGCGCGCGGGCACAATGGGTAAAAAGGAATTCCCACTATGACCCGACGCAAAGAACCTGCGATACCGAATGATCTTCTCGACCAGCTCCTGGCAGGAGGGTCAGCCAGTGCCGCCTTCGAGCAGGGTGGCCTCCTGGATTCGCTCAAGAAGGCTCTGAGCGCGCGCTGAACGCGGAGATGGATCATCATCTGGCGAGCGGCGAAGACGCTGGCAATACGCGTAACGGCTGTGGCCGCAAGACGGTGACGACCGAGACCGGCAAGCTTGAGATCGATGTCCCGCGTGACCGCCAGTCGAGTTTCGATTCGCAGCTGATCGCCAAGTACCAGCGCCGTTTTCCCGGCTTTGATGACAAGATCGTATCGATGTACGCGCGCGGCATGAGTACCCGGGAGATCACCGGGCACCTGCGTGATCTGCACGGCGTCGATGTGTCTGCGGACCTGATCTCAACGGTGACGGACGCCGTGCTCGATGAAGTTGCCACCTGGCAGAAAAGGCCACTCGATCCGATTTACCCGCTGTCTTCTTCGATGCGATCCGCGTCAAGATCCGCGATGAGGGGATGGTCCGCAACAAGGCCACCCATATCGCACTGGGCGTGCGCGCCGACGGTGCAAAGGAGGTGCTCGGCCTGTGGCTCGAGCAGAATGAAGGCGCCAAGTTCCGGCTGCGGGTGTTGAAGCTCAAGAACCGCGGCACAGAGGATATCCTTCTGGCTGTTGTCGATGTCCTGAAAGGTTTCCCGGAGGTGATCACCGCTGTCTTCCTGGAGGCGATCGTCCAGACATGCATCGTCCACCTGCTGCGCAACTCCATGGACTTCGTGTCCTGGAAAGACCCCAAGAGCCTCGCCGGCGCACTCAAGGAAATCTACCGCGCCGTCGATGCCGATGCCGCCTAGAAGGTGGTGGCGGCGTTCGAGATCGGCCCCTGGGGGCTGCGCTATCCCGCCATCGGCCAGAGCTGGCGGCGCGCCTGGGGCGAGGTCATTCCATTCTTCGCGTTCCCTGACGACGTCCGCCGGATCATTTACACGACGGATGACATCGACAAGCCTGATTTCGACTTTTTCGATTCCTGTTGCGTTTCTTTGTTCGGCTCAGGTGAGCCTGTTTCTTCGTCCCGGCCCACAGGATTTCCGATGCGAGCGTGTCGAGATGCAGTCAAGGCTGGCCGGTGCGATGGCGGCACGGCCGGCTGCGAGGTTTCCAGGCCACGCCTTGACTGGGTCGAGCACGGCGCCAGTCTGGAGCGGACCGAGGCAGCGCGTGCCGGCACATTCCTTACGGATGACATCGACAGGCCTGATTTCGACTTTTTCGATTCCTGTTGCGTTTCTTTGTTCGGCTCAGGTGAGCCTGTTTCTTCGTCCCGGCCCACAGGATTTCCCACGCGAGCGTGTCGAGACGCAGTCAAGGCTGGCCGGTGCGATGGCGCCACGGCCGGCTGCGAGGTTTCCAGGCCACGCCTTGACGGCGTCGAGCACGGCGCCATTCTGGAGCGGACCGAGGGCGTCGGTCCTGCCGCCAGATTTCCTTGTGCTATATTTGTCCGGCACGGACGACCACGTGGCAAAGAGTGGTGCGAGAGGATGAGAGTGCCGCCACGCAGCCGTTATAGTCGTTCCTCGTTTGTGGCGTCCGTGCGCCGCTTCGGCCCGCGTGGCCGCCAATGCCGAACCATTACCTCGTACGCACGCTCGGCACTCTCGGCCGCGGCTTTCTCGCTGTTTCGCAACTCCTTCACGTTGTAGGCGTAAGCCGAACCGCGGCGACCGACACCGCGCTCGCCCGGCGCGCCGGCCTTGAGAGCGAGCTGCCTCTGTTTTGCCGCCACCAGCGCCGGGCGAGCCCAGAAGTAGTCCTGCCCCTTTGTCAGCAGATGCCAGATCAGCACCGCGAGCTTGCGGGCGACCGCCACAGCTGCGACCTGATGACCACGCTTGTTGCGGATGCGTAGGAAGAAGGCCCTGAGCGGTCCGGGCGGCTTCGCCGCCGCCCAGGCGGCCTCGACCAGCATGGCGCGGGCATGGGAACGCCCATGTTTGCTGATCCGGCCATATTGCGCCAAGCCAAGACCGGATTGACGCACACGCGGATTGAGGCCGAAGTAGCTCACCAGCTTCTGCGGCTCGCGGAACCGCCGGATGTCGCCGGTCGCGGCGATGATACCGCTCGCGACGATGACATTGACGCCGGTGATCGTCTGAAGCCGCCGGACTTGCGCATTATTCCAGCGGTGATCGACAAACGGTGATGCTCGAGGAAGGGCAGGAGGCCTGAGATGACTGGTGCATTTGAACCTCCCCACTTCGGCGAAGCGAAGTACTGGCGCACCTCAACAAGAAGCGCGCTGCTGGTAAGCCGATGATCGGGGGCGGCGCTGGAACCGGATTGTCCGCCAAGAGCGAGGCCTCGGGCGGTATTGACCTCATCGTGATCTACAATTCCGGTCGCTACCGTATGGCGGGCCGGGGGCTCGTTGGCGGGATTGCTCGCATATGGGAACGCCAACGATGTCGTCGTCGACATGGTCAAGGAAATTCTCCCCTCGTGTGCGTATTTCAGGCGATTGTGAGCACGGATTTCACCGCATCGTGAGCAAGGATTTCGGGGGATCGTGAGCAGCCATTTCAGACGATCGTGAGCAACCTTCTCGGAGGTGCTGGACGCTTCGGCCGACAACTCAGCGGCCTACAGGATGCCTCGTTCAAACCGAGGAAGCCTGATGCCAACCAAGAGATTGTGGATGCGCCGGATCAGAGACGTATTACTATTGAGATTTTCCCAGGGTCTGACCGAGCGCGTCATCACGCGCACGCTCGGGGGCGTCGTCCACGGTTACTTGCGACGCGCCCGTCTTGCCGGGCTGAGCTGGCCGCTGCCCGAAGGGATGGATGACGAAGGCCTCGAGCTGCTGCTCTTCCCAGCGCCTAAGGCGGCCTCGCAAAGCCCTCGGCGGCCGGTTCCCGATTGGACCTAGGTGGAGAAGGAGTTGCGCCGGCGCGGCGTAACGCGGGTGCTGCTGTGGGAAGAGTCTCGTGCCGCCAATCCCGACGGCTTTGGCTATACCTGGTCTTGCGCGACCTTCGAGGCCTGGAAAGCGCGCGCGTGCCCGACGATGCGCCAGACGCATCTGGGCGGCGAGAAGGTGTTTGTCGATTTCGCCGGCGACACCATCGACATCTTCGACCCCATCACCGGCGAAGCGCATCCCATGAAGCTGTTTGTCGCAGCGATGGGCGCCTCGCCGAGATCGACAGGCCGAAGCTGGGCGCACTGCCGGAACAGCCATTTGTGTTCGCCCGCTGGAAGCGTTGCCGCGTCGCCGCGATTATCATCTCGAGGTCGATGCACACTGGTATTCCACGCCCTACCGCCTGATCCGGGAACTCGTCGATGTGCGCATCGCTGACAAGACCGTCGAGATCTTCCATAAAGGCCAGCGGATCGCCAGCCACGCCCGTGCGCCCAACCGGCGCGGCCATACGACAGTTGCCGATCACATGCCGAGCGCGCATCCCCGCTACGGCAAGTGGACGCCGGGGGGACTGATCGCGGCCGGCGAGAAGATTGGTCCTTCCACCGCTGCCTTCTTCCAAGCTGTCATCGCTGATCGGCCGCGTCCCGAACAGGGCTTTCGCACCTGCCTCGGCATTTTGGCGCTGACCAAGAGCTACGGCAACGCGCGCGTCGATGCAGCCTGCCAGCGCGGCATCCTCATCAAGGCACGCTCCGTCGCCTCAATCCGTTCGATCCTCAAGAACGGCCTTGATCGCGCTTTCCTCGACGAGACACCCGATCGCCAACCCCTGCGCCACGGCAACATCCGCGGTCAGGGCTATTTCCACTGAACCATGGAGATATCAATGCTCACCCATCCCACCCATGACCGGCTGATCGCACTTGGCTTGACCGGAATGGCCAAGGCCTTCGAGGAACAGCGGCGATCGCCGGATCTCGATGCGCTGTCGTTCGAGGAACGCATCGGGCTTCTGGTCGACCGCGAAGCCGCCGAGCGCGACACCAAACGGCTCACCACGCGCCTCAAATTCGCCGCGCTGCGCCAGAGCGCCTGTGTGGAAGATGTCGATTTGCGCACCCCACGCGGCATCGACCGCGCCGTCTTCGCCAGGCTCGTCGCCGGCGACTGGATCGACCGCCATGAGAATTGCCTGGTCACGGGCGCAACCGGCCTGGGCAAGAGTTGGCTGGCCTGTGCGCTCGGTCACAAGGCTTGCCGCGACAATCGATCGGTGCTCTATCATCGCGCCCCTCGTCTCTTCGAGGCGCTCGCCCTGGCACGCGGCGATGGACGCTATGGCCGCCTGCTCAAGACGGCGCAATCGCCGCGCTTCCACAATCGTCACCAGCCGTCCAGCACTGCACGACGTCATCAGCGATCCCACCCTCGGCGACGCGATTCTGGATCGCCTCGTTCACAACGCTCACCGCCTTCACTTACCGGAGAAAGCATGCGAAAACACAGCGCTCGCGCCCACGCTCTTGACGCAGCCGCAAACACCTGAATCAATGAACAAGTCGGTCGAAGCGGCCGCTCATGATCGCGTGAAATACTGCTCACGATCAAATGAAATGAGCGCTCACCATCGCGTGAATGGCTGCTCACAATCAGCGAAATGCGCACCTCGTGCGCAGTGTGCCCATACTAGCCGGCGTCAACGGGACCGATCCATTCTGCCAGTTCGACACTTTCCTCGATGATCTCAAGCGCATGGGCTTCGCCGGTGTTCAGAATTTCCCCACCGTGGGCGTCAGCACCGGCGCCCACCATCCTATGCGCGTCAGCAACGCCGAACACATAAGGCGTGGTTAGGAGGTCTTTCCGGCGCGCGAGCGCGATAAGTTCGACCTCGAGGTCGTAGCCCATGCCCGTCTGTTCTAGACTCTCACGAAATGCGTCGATTAGGCCTCATTGTTGTGCACATGGGATTGACCATAGGTGGCACTATCGGAGCACTAAATGGGCCGACGCTCGATGATTCCGTGAACCACATCAACGAGATTTTTGCGAATATGTGCTCGACGAGATCTCCAGACGCGTCGCAACACCAAGGCCGCCAGGCGCCTGCTGACGCGACTTCTGAAGAAGCAGGGCCGCGCACTGAAGCGTATGATCACCGACAAATTGCGCTCCTATGGGGCGGCCAAACGCCAGCTCATGCCGAACGTTGAACACCGCTCGCATAAAGGCTTGAACAACCGGGCGGAGAATTCTCACCTGCCGTTCCGAAAACGGGAACGAACGCGACAGGGTTTCCGGTCGGTCGGCTCATTGCAGCATTTCGTGTCGGCCTTCTCCGCCGTCCGAAATCTCTTCGTCCCATCCCAGGACCAACCGCTCGGCAGCACAAATTCGAACCCATCGACGCCAAGCCATGGCCGCGTGGGGAGCCGTGAGTGCACGGCCTGCCTCAAAAGCGCGGTGTCGGCCTCACGCGGCCACATTTCAAACAACGTGACAACGCCGGCAAGCGACAACACTGAGTTGAAAGTGGCCTTGATTTGAAAGCGGCGCTTCACGAATTTTTGTAGCGCTGCTGCGTTTCTTCATTCATCGGATAAAGCCCGGGAAGCGGAACGCCCTTTTCCACCTCGCTCATGATCCAGGCTTCCACTTGTTCCTGCTCAGGCCCCTCAGTAAGCAGGATCTCGACCATGTCTTTGGGAACTATGACCGCTCCGTCCTGATCGACGACGATCATGTCGTCAGGAAAGACCGCCACGCCTCCGCAGCCCACCGGCTGCTGCCAGGCCACGAAGGTCAGTCCCGCCACCGAAGGCGGCGCAGCGTAGCCATTACACCACACGGGCAGGCCAGTGCCGAGGACACCATCGACGTCGCGCATCACGCCATCGGTCACCAATGCCGCGACGCCACGCTTGACCATGCGCGCGCACAGTATGTCGCCGAAGATCCCAGCATCAGTCACGCCCATAGCATCCGCGACTACGACGCATCCAGGCGGCATGTCCTCAATCGCCGCCCGCGTCGAGATTGGAGAAGCCCAGGACGCTGGGGTGGCGAGGTCCTCGCGCGCCGGCACGAAGCGTAACGTGAAGGCGGGACCGGCGATCCGCGGCTGGCCGGGCAACAGGGGTTTCGCGCCTCGCATCCAGATGTTCCTGAGACCTTTTTTGAGCAGGATGGTTGTGATTGTTGCTGTTGATATGCCTTTGAGGGCGTCGATGTCCTGATCACTGAGTGCCATATAAGTCTCCATCAAATGCTCTGGATGAGGCCGCCGTCTACACGGACGACGCTGCCGGTGATGTAAGATGCGCGCCGACTCGCCAGGAAGGCGACAACATCGGCGTATTCTTCAGGGTCGCCGTAACGCCCAAGCGGTATAGAGGCCTTGCTTTCGCTACTGACGCTTTCCACGTCCCGACTTTCGCGCTTTGCCTTCTGTTCATCGAGGGCCTTTATGCGCTGTGTAGCGATCCGTCCCGGTATCACGATGTTGGAGGTAACTCCGTCCAGGCCCACCTCGCTGGCCAGCGTCTTCGACCAGCCCACAAGCGACAGTCTAAGCGCATTCGACAAGCCTAGATTGGCGATCGGCGCCACGACTCCCGAAGAGGTAGACGTGATTACACGCCCCCACTCGCGCTTGCGCATGGTGGGCAGGACGGCGTCGGTGAGGGAGATCACCGAAAGGACCATAAGCTCGAAATGCTTCAGCCATGCTGAGGCATCCTGCCCAGAGGCGGGTGTCGGCGGCGGGCCACCTGTATTGTTGACGAGGATGTCGATCGGACCGAACGTGCCGTGCACTTCGCCTAGGACGCGCGGCATCGCGTCCCGGCTGGCGAGGTCCCACACGACAGCTGAAGCTTCCCCGCCATTCGCGCGGATCGCCTCGGCAGTCGCGTGGGCTGCTTCCCGACCGATGTCACCGCACGCGACTCGCGCACCTTCACGTGCCAGCGCCCGCGCGATGGCGCCCCCTAGCCCGCCGCCTGCGCCGAGTACAAGAGCCGTCTTCCCTGAAATTCCCAGATCCATGATATTGGCCTTGCCTATAATTGGGAGAACATTGGATGGCCGGGGACGTCTAGCTCCGCTGTTAGAATGCTCCCGGTCTCGGATTCGGTAATGAAGAGAGTCCTGTTGCCTTCACCGCCGAAGGCAACGTTGGTGGTCATCCGTCCGGTTGGCGAGTTGATGCGCAGTAACGGCTCACCGAGCGTATTTAATAACCATATGCAACCGAGCCCTATATGGGCGATAGCCAGAGAGCCTTCGGCATCCATCGCCAGACCATCCGGCCCAATGCCTCCGGTCAGCCGGACGAAGGCACCGACCTTATAGGCAGTGCCGTCAGAACGCATCGGCACGCGCCAGACAGCGTTGTCGCGAGTCACGTTAAGGAAGATGGTGGTCTCGCTGCGGTCGAGGACGAGGCCGTTGGGGCTCGGCACCCTGTCCAATACGACATTCAGCCGCCCATCCGCGCGCAGCCGGTACAGGCGCCCGAACGGGTCGTGCAGTCCGCTCAAGCCCTGGTCGGTGAAATAGAGATCTCCATTGCATGAGAAGTGGAGGTCGTTCAAACCGTGAAACGGCTTGCCCTCATAGCCATCGACAACGGTGGTCACCTTCCCGGTCCTAGGCTCGAGCTCAAGCAATCCCCGGGTGAAATCGGCAACGAAAATCCGCCCGTCCGCATGGAACTTGAGCCCGTTCGGCGACCCGTCATATTCCGTGACGACGCTGAAATCACCGGTTGGTGACATTCTCAATATCCGTCCCCACGCTACGTCAACCATGTAGAGATTGCCGCCGCGATCGAAGGAGGGGCCTTCGAGGAAGCAGTCCGTAACCGCACCCGACCGATGTGTCTGCGCCCATCTGGAGATGCGTCCTCTGATCCGGAGCGCATCTGGCACGCGGGCGAACACCTTTGCTTCGATCTGCGGCGGTTGTGCAAACATGAGAGTGATTCCTGCTGATCAATCGAGGCGGGTCGGATCGCCATCGAACCCATCGGCACAGAAACCACCGCCTTGAAAGCGAGCCTCAAACGCGGGTTCATCAAGATGTCCCTGCATTTGCGGCACGAAGCGCTCCGCGTCGTCCTTCGGAAAGAAGCCGATGGCGCGGGTGCCTGCATCGTCCCACTGCTTGCGCGTGTTGTTCGAGACGCCGTAGACGACGTGGAAGTGCACGCCTTCTGCCTCGATACAACGCTCGGTCAAATGGACAAAATCTGGTTCACTAAGCCAGGACCAAAGGGATCGGCGATGCGGCGGTGCAGTACGGCATACGCCAATCCGCTGACAGACGACACTCAGGCCATGCTTATCGGCGTAGAGGCGCCCAAGCGCCTCGCCGAAAACCTTGGATACCGCATAGAGGCCATCGGGTCTCAGTTCGTCGCCTGCGCCCGTGATGCGTGCGCGGGGAAGGAACCCGCCGACGTGATGGCTGCTAGCATAAACGATGCGGCGCACGGCCTGACGCCGGGCAGCCTCGAAGACGCAATATGTTCCTTCGATGTTGGAAGTCCGGATTTCGTCCCAACTGTCCTCGAGCGATCGGCCGCCTAGATGAACGACAGTATCGATCCCCCTGCAGAGAACCTCCATGGTTTCCAGATCGGCGAGCGACGCGTAATGTGCCTCCAGCCCTTCGAACAGGTCGTCATCCCGCCTTTCGCGAGTCGCGACCCGGAGCTGGTAACGGTCGCGAAAGGCTCGGACCAGCAGGGAACCAAGGGCGCCACCCGCTCCGGTGATCAACACTTTTCTTTTG
Source organism: Mesorhizobium sp. M0633 (assembly GCF_040320645.1). NCBI lineage: Bacteria > Pseudomonadati > Pseudomonadota > Alphaproteobacteria > Hyphomicrobiales > Phyllobacteriaceae > Mesorhizobium > Mesorhizobium sp. M0633. Next base: position 41,831 of record NZ_JAMYQC010000037.1, on the reverse strand, counting down.
CTTGATGGCATCACGACACCGCCTGCCAGTCGGAAGCACCATAGCGGTCGAGCGTCTCCTCATTGAACGAGAAAGCCAGACCCGACTCGGAGGGCAGGGCGATTCGGCCATCTTGCGGCTTCAACTCACGATCGAACAAGGGTTGTGTGCAGACGATCTGTTGGTCCACGAAATATTCAGCGAGCGCCGAGTTTGGCTGCGAGGCGGCCAGATGGACGTGGATGTCGTGCCACGCATGCGGATACACGGGAACGCCGTATGCCGATGCAATTCCGCAGATGCGGCGCCATTCGGTGATTCCGCCACAGACCAGCGCATCGGCCTGGAGCACATGGGTTGCACGAGCGTCGAGCAGCGCACGGAACCTCCAGCGCCCGGCCTCGACCTCCCCTGTCGCCACCGGTATTGTTGTAGAAGCGACAAGGCGCGCATGGCTCTCGATGTCGTCGGGGCTGAACGGTTCCTCAATCCAGTCGGGACTGAATGGCTCGAAGCAGCGGATAAAGGGAAGGGCGGTGAAGAGGTCGCGCCATGCATTATTGGCATCGAGAAAGAGCCTTACGTCCGTCCCGATGCGTCCGCGCACGGCCATGATACGGCGTTTTTCTTCCTCCAACCCCAGCATCCCGACCTTCATCTTCACGCCCTTGAAGCCCTGCTCGACATATCCGGCAAGTTCGTCGGCTAGATGCTCGGGCGATTTGCCCTCCCGATAGTAGCCCCCGCTTGCATAGCAATCCACGAAGCCGTCCGTGTAGGAACCAAGGAACTGCCAAAGGGGCAAGTTGGCGAAACGGGCGTTGTGGTCCCACAGCGCGATGTCGATCGCGCTCAACGCGCGCATGACGGCGCCCGTACGGCCATGCAACAGCGCGTCCCGGTACATTCTCTCCCAGAGGCCTTCAATCATTAGGGAGGACTTGCCCACGATCAAGGGGGCCAGCAGTGTGGTCACAGCGTCGAGTGCAATGGAACCGCCCGAGCTGCCGGCATAGGTATATCCGAGGCCGATGCCGTCCTTTGAGATCACCTTCACCAACACGTAGTCCCTGGTGTTCACCGCGCGCGTCGCGAAGGACGTCGTCACCCGAAGGGGCATGCGAACGAGCCGCGCCTCGACGCGCTTTATGATTCCAACTGCCGCCCGTGCATGATGGGATGGTTCGAGTACCGCTACAGCCATGTTTGCAACCTGTTCGAAGTGTTCACTTGTGTTTCATCTCGTCCGAGCAACCGTAGCACCCGTCGACCTGCCGAGCTTCAACCACGCCGCCATAGCCGCGCGGGCCGCGGTCGCGTCGGCGAGGAGAGCGATGCAATGCCGTTTCGTCCGGATAACTTCACCTCCGCAGTTCAACGGATGCCTGCAATAGCTCTTGCCCATCGCAGCCAAGCTCGACCTGGGGCTGATAGTCGTCGGCTGGGTGACGCGCAGGGGCTCAACTTGCTTCAAGTCCAGATTGTTGATCTTGTGGCCGCACGACTTGGATACTCGCGCCACATGGTGAAGTCCAGCCCATACTCTTGATACTCATTATTCGATAACCTAATGCGATGAGGGTGGGGGCCGCGGGATGAAACCGTCCTGCGCTGAGGAAAGATTTACCCGACCAGCCGCGGGGCCGGTCAAACCAACCGAGCCAGGGAAATCCGCCCGTTAAGACGGCACTTGGGACCTTGAGTTCTTTCATTGGTGGCGGCTGATCGGCGACTTCAACCTGCCGGAAAGCATGTTCTTCCTGATCTATGGCGGGCTGGCTGGGGGCGTCGTCACCATTTTGTGGCGCTTTACCTGCTCGGCCTTGCCTTCAACCGGTCGGCCCGTTTCCCGCGTCACTACTCCATCTGGCAAGTGGCGATCATCTTCTGGCTCATCGTGCGCCAGGCCTACTCTTCTGGTACCCGACTTCGTCTTTTCCGCAGAAGCGCTTCACGGTCGCCGAGATCGCCATCGGCCTGCTCTGCATCTATCTCCTTCGCCACGGCGGCGGCGCCGAGGCCCTCTATGCCAATCCCGAGACCGAACGCCCACCGCTCTTGGTCTCGCTCGTTGCCGCGCTGCTCGGCATCATCCTCGGCGGCGCCATCGGTGCCTGCGCCGGGTTTTTCGCTGGGTCGCTAATCGCGGATGCCACCCATATGAGCTGCTTCGAGGGCGCCTGCGGATTTTTCGCCGCCGTCATAGGCCTCGCGGGCCTGATCGTCGGCGCCATCGCCGGCGGGATTTTCGCCATCTGGGGAGCAACCGGCGCAACAGGCACCGTCGAGCTAAAGTATCCGTGTTGGTCAAGGGACAGATGGTGTCCAGGTCCGATTGTCCCTGAGTAGTGCGTTTGCGAGGATGATGAGCTTTCGCATGATGGCTGTGATGGCGAGTTTTGAGGCTTTGCCGTCGGCCGTGAGCTGGTGGTATTTTGCCTTTAGATCGGGATTGAAGCGCATGGCGACGAGGGCGGGCATGTAGAGTGCCTGTCGGACATTGGCTCGCCCGCCGCGGATGAAGGCGCGGCCGATCCAGTTGCCGGACTGTCGTGCGACGGGAGCGAGGCCTGCGAGGGAAGCAGCCTGACCCTGACCGAGCGTGCCGAGTTCGGGCATTTCGATGAGAAGCGCGAAGGCGGTGATTGCCGAGACGCCCGGGATCGAGACGAGGATAGCGAAGCGACGGGAGAGATCGGGATCGAACTGGATGAGCGCCGTGATCTCCTTTTCGACAGCAGCCATTTGACGTTCGATCTGCCTGAGCTGCTGGGCATTGTGGCGCTTGAGGATGGGAAGGGTTAGCGCCTTGGCCCTGTTCCTCGCCGCCGTCCGGTTCTTCACCAGCGCCTCGCGCGCCATGTGCAGGTCCTTGAGATCATTGAGGATCGGGCTGCGCACCGGTCGTGCTTCGAGGTCGAGAAGAGCGCCCATGCGCGCCAGCATGGCGGCGTCCAGCCGGTCGGTCTTGGCGATCCTGCCGGTGGCCTCGGCGAAGCGCCGGGCTTGGCGTGGGTTGACCTTGACCAGCGCAAGGCCAGCCGCCGCCAGCTTCCGCTCAAAGGCCCGGTGATATGGACCTGTCGGCTCATAGACGATGCGTACGCCGGGCGGGTCCAACCGGCTCGGGCTCAACCAGCTCATGAACGCCTTGTGGCCGCGGCTGTCGTTGGCAAAACGCCGGCTCGCGCCGTCGCTCAGCCTGTGGGCGTCGAGATGGTCTTTCGATATGTCGATCCCGATGGTATCGTTGGTCATCTTTCACTTGTCCTGTGCTTGTCGTTCGGAGCCGAACTCCGGGTATCCGTTCAGGCCTCAAGGGAAAGACGAGGGCGATCCGACTCTAGCTCGACCCTCAAACGGTCAGCAATTCCACCGATCCGACCCTCGCCGCTGAGGGAGGGCGGCTACCCTCTCTCAGCGTTCCTTTCTGACCCATTCGGCAGCGAAAGTCATAAGACAAGCAATTCCGGGAAAAGTGCGCAGCGGTTTTCCGTCCGGGATTGCGTCAAACAAGATCGGCTCAAAATCACGTGTTGCGATTGCGTGGCGATTGCGCACGCTCTATGTCGGTTGCGGAGAAGACGGGAGCTTTTCCCGGGGAGTGGGTTGGATGTTGCGCTTCATGGCTTTGGTTGCGTTGTCGATTTCGGTCATCATTGCGGTGATCGACACGACTCGCTCGGTGGCGGCATCGGCGCTCGTCATGATACGCCTCGTCAACGACGAGCCCGGCAAGCCAGGGTGTCAGATCATGCGCCAGGTCGATCTTGTTGCGGACGAGCATGCAGCTTCCGATCGGCGCGCTATCGAGGCGGGCGACGAAAGCCGCCTCGAACCGGTCGCCCGTGTAATTGCGCTCGGCAACTTTTCTTCCAGCAAATTCCGCGACCATGCGAAGCGACAACACGGTAGTCGCCTCGATCTGGTTGATGCGTGTCACGTACCCCGCCTCCAAGGGCTCACAGATCGGATTGCAACGCCAGACACATGCTCGTCTGGCGAGACCGATTCAAGTCCAGGGCATGATAGCGATAGTGAACATCAGAGATCTTGATATCTTGATCCAGAGGAGGTGGGCTGGTGGAGATGCAATGGGTGACCACCTTCCTCGCCGTGGTAGAGCACCAGGGGTTCGCCCGCGCCGCCGACGTACTGCACTACTCCCAGCCGACAGTGAGCAATCACGTCGCGTCGCTCGAACGTGAACTGGGAGCACCGCTGTTGCAGCGCTATCGCCGCCCGGTCGCACTGACGGAGGCGGGGGCGGCTTTCCTCCCCCATGGCCGAGCGTTGGTTCGTGAGATTGAGACCGCTCGCAGTGCGGTCGCGGATGTCACCGGTCTGCGCTCTGGTTCAGTCACACTGGGTGCCTACGCCAGCGCTGCGGCCGGCTACGTTCCTGGCCTACTCAGGAGTTTCAGAAAGCGACATCCAAGGATCACCGTTCGGCTGGTGGAGGCACGCGCCGACGACCTTGCGCAAGCAGCGCTCACCGGTCAAGTCGAGCTCTTGCTACGCCCAACCACGCCGCCCCTGTCGGTGGCGACATTCGCGCATCAACTGTTGTGGCGGGAGCGCTACAAAGTGGTGTTGCATCACGAGCACCCGTTGGCCGCACACGCAGGCCGCGTTGCGATAGACGAGCTTGCCAACCTGCCGCTCATAATGACTGGGCATGGCGAACTAGCCAGCCCTCACCACCCCCTCTGGCGTAGTCTCGATCGCTATCCGGACCCCGCGTACGAGGTCACTCACCCCCAGTCTTTGATCGAACTCGTTCGAGCAGGGCTCGGCGTTGGCGTGACAAACGAAGTCGCACTGAACGTCTCGGCTGTCGATGGCTTGGAGATCCGGGACATCAGCGCAGATGCAGCTCAGCGGGATGTAGCTGTCTGGTGGCTGACTGGACGTGTGCAGTCGCCTGCTGCCCGGGCCCTCGTGGCCGCCATGCGTTCCGGTCCACGACCCTGCGGCGTGCAACCGCTGGCCTGACCGCGGCCGCACCCTCAAATCATCACGCTATCGAATAATGAGTATCAAGAGTATGGGCTCGACTTCACAATGGGGACGCGACAGGATGAGAAAAACCGCGAGTGCCCAAGTCGTGCGGCCACAAGATGAACAATTTGGACCTGAAGCAAGTTAAGCCCCTACGCCTCCCCAGCCGCCACGGGTCGTCAAGATGCGTCGAAGCCCGCACCGCGGCCTTATCATCAAATCAGCAATAGCTGTCTTTGGTTGATAAGGGCCACGTACGATTTCGCACTGCTCTTGTTCCGACCCCAGGCAAAGCTCCCCCCCTGTTCCAGGATGTGTAGGTGAGCACCATTCCGGTGCCAACCCATACTAGGATTTTCAGACGATCCCCGCGCTTCGACCGGAAGATCACGGACACCCCGGAATGCGGTTCAAGCTTCAACTCAGTCTGAACCATCAATGCCAGTGCCTGATGGCCACAGCGGAAGTCCACCGGCCGCGTTGCGATCAGGATCGGTAATCGTTTGCCCGCGACGATCATGCCATCCCTCGCATCGCGTACACCAAGGCCGCGACCCGATCAACCGGTACATCGCCGGGAATCCGCATCACCAGGCCTGTGCCTATTTCTACTGTAACGATCCCAGAAGTGATCTCGACCGGCTCCGGAACCGGCGAAGCATCGGTAGCCATCTTCGGCTCCGTCATAATCGCCAGTGGCACAAAGGCGGGTTCGACAGGCCCGTCCTCAAAGACCGGTATGGCTGGCATCAGTTCCGCAGGCAGCGTCAGAAGACCTGACGTGCCCGTCGTCGCCAATCCAAAAGCTGATGCGCAAGAGATCATGACGACGCGCAACATCCACAACCCGAGCTCCAGGCTGAAGGCTCTCCGCCACTATCCGCGCCTTCATGGTCTCAGGCCAACGACGATTCCCCCGACGAGGCTCGACAACATCACATCGACCGACAAACCCGTCACCATCCGCCATGCCAAATCTCCAGCTGTTGCCGAGGACCTTCTGCCAGAAACCTCAATGTTCAGAAACACGGGAAATCAATGGGATATAGGCGGCGCATACGGCAGGTCGCGCTGCTCGCTGAACTGTGTCACCGACATTGTCGATGGCGCGATAGAGATACATCCACTGGCCGCGGACCTTGATGTAGGTCTCGTCGACATGTCATTTGCCGGTCACGCTACGCTTGCGCCGGTTGAAGCGCTCGAGAAACAAGGGCGAGAAACGAACGGTCCAGCGGTGAATGGTCGTGTGATCGACCGTAATGCCGCGGTCGGCCATCATCTCCTCAAGATCACGCAGGCTCAGATTGTAGGCCAGGTACCAGCGCACGCAAAGCAGGATCACGGACTGGTCGAACTGACGACCTTTGAACATTGCAACTTTCCGAAAATGATCGAAGGCTCCTTGCCACAGCGCTGGTAATCAAAAGGTTGTAACAGATCCCAACTTCCAGGGGCCAAATTTTGTGCGAGGGGCTACTTCGCTTCGACCGTCGAGCGGGACGAGGAGATGATCCGCGCCTACACAGAAACCAGGAATTGGCCGACAAGCAGTTGGACCAGATGCAACTGAGGCTCGGATCCTCCTAACCTCCAATCATCTGTCCTAGAATCCTTTATAACCGCTTATGGCGGTTGCCCTTCAAACCCCCAGCTCTGCTGGGGGTTATTGGCTGTTTCGATAATCGCAAACGGGTTGGCGCATGGTTGCGGGCCCGTGAAACGGATCGGATCGCCTGGTGATTGACGCCAGGCATAGTCGGTCAAAAGGTGGAAGTCCGCGAGCAGCCAGCGCTCGAAATGCTCCAACCGCTGCGCACGGTCGCCGGGTAGGATGGCACGCGCAGCGGATGCAAGCCTGAGCTTCTCCAGAAGCGCGGAAAGGCCCGCTAAGTTTTCGGTCGGAAAGGTCGTCGGACGCTGGGTGAGGAACTCCTGGGTGAACGACCGGAGTTCGTTCTCAGCCATGTTCACGGGCCCAAGATGGCGCTCAAGTACCATGCGGACCAGGTCCTCGTGGGCGAAGGAGCGCACCCAGGCGTAAGCGAGACCCATAGAGGCCACACCGCCTCCCAGAAGCCCAAGCACGACGCGTCTCGAAACCGTGATCATGCCGGATCCCTCCTCACGCGATGCGGCTCGCCGCCCTGAGAGAGAGGGCGGCAGCAGTCAGGCTGGGATTGGCGCACGAACAGCTCGGAAAGGTGCTGCTACCCACAATGACGAGATTCCTGAGTTTATGGTGGATCATGTTCCGGTCGACGACAGAATCCGTAACATCCCTACCCATCCGCAGCGTCCCTTGAACATGCGCTACGGTTTTCATTTGCCCTCGGTCGAATATCTGCTGCACCGGCAGTGGCCGAAGCAGCTCACCAAGCCGCTGCTTGGCCTGCGCCATGCCCTCCACGGCATAATCGGAAGGCCCCGCGTAAATGACGTGGGCGTTCTCGTTCTCGTCGAGCGTGACACGGTTCTCCGGCTTGAGGAGGTCTTCCGTCACGACGATCAGCGGCAGGGTCTGCCGGAGCCGTCCCGGTTCGGGACGCATCCCGTACGACCACTGGTTCTCGAAATAGACAAGTGCGGCGGCGTGGTTCGACCGGTGTGGTCCGTCGTACAGGCCGAAATTCAGCCCGGTTGTGATCGTCGAGCCGTCGAAATTGTCAATCCCGTCGAGATAGGCCTCGAAATTCCAACCAAAGCATTCGTGCAATCCACGTCCTACCCACTCGCCGTCGAGATCCGATCGCAGCATTATCGCCGGACTCTGAATGGCGTTCGCCCCCAGGACGAACAGATCCGCCGTGACCTGGAACTCCTTGTCCTCATTCACGAATGTAACCGACTGAACAGATCCGCCGGCGTACTCCAGCCGGCGCACCTCCGAATTGAGGCACACCGCAACATCGGGATGTTCGAAGAGATGCATGAAGCCGTTATTGGCGGTGAATTTCGCGTCGACTGGACACAGCCAGCACCGGAAGGATGCGCAGCAGGCGGAGCGCTGTTCCGTCGCGATGCGTGCGCGCGCAGTCGGCATAACGAAATGCTGGCCGGGCTGCGCCGCTTTCATCATCCGGTCCGGCGCCGACATGCGATGAGGCGGCTGAGGGAAAGGCCTGGAACGCGGCATGACCGCGGCCATATCGGGATCGCCGGAAATCGACATGATCGCCTCGGCCGTGCAGTAAAAAGGCTCGAGATCGTCATAGCTGAGCGGCCAATCGAGACCGATGCCGTAGAGGCTTTTCAGCATGAAATCTTTCGGATGAAAGCGCGGCGTCTGCGCAAACCAGCAGTTTGTTCCGCCCCCCAGGCCGATGGTGTAGTCCCACGGCTTGCTGGAGTTGCTGGAATAGGTACTGTCGTCCTGGACGTTGCTGTTTGAGCCGTGCTCAAGTTGCCAATCATGCGTGTTGTGGCGCCCCCATTCGAGGACGAGAACGCGCCCTTTTCTTCTCCTGGAGAACTCGTGCAAGAAGAAGGCTGAACCGAAGCCGGAGCCGATCACGACAAGATCATAGTGCTCGCCGGCGACCTGTTGGGCTCGGATGTCAAGTACCATTTATGGCCTCTTCGGCCGCTGACCCCTGCAACTGACGCCGATAACGGTGCGATAGGGCTACCTGCAGGTCAGCGAGACAATTTCAATGTTGCATCGCACTGTTACGCACCGCAAAATGAGTTTGCCACTACCACATTGGGTAGTTAGGCAACACTTCTTGCCGCGACCTCTCCAGTCTTTCAAAATCGTGCCGATGGCCAAAAATGAGATCTGAACTTCCTTTCCTCGTTATTTCAACAGGTTACGCAACGGCTTGGTTCTGGTAGGTGGGTTGATGTTGTCACACACACGACAAATCGGCAGATACACTCCCGCCGAGCGGAGTTCCTGAAACTACCGGAGGCAGAAGTGTCCGGCTCCATTCGGGAGGCAGGCTAGTGGAAGGAACTGCCCCAGCATCACGGATGGTTTCCAGGTCATCGGGGCCTTGCATTTAAACGATGGGCCGTGATGCCCGGTTCGGCGCAAAACGAACCGAAAAACGGCGCTTTGCGCCGACGCGGTCTGAAATATAAATTTCAGTTCCCCGGCCCCACCGGCGCCAAGGCCGTCGAAGCTGCTTTGAAGCTCGCGCGTAAGGCTACAGGACGGCACAACACAGTTTCATTCACCAACGGATATCATGGGGTGAGTTGGGCACGCTTGCGATAACGGGCAATCGACACTATCGGGGAGCAGCAGGTCTGCCGTAAGCCGCTACAGGTTTATGCCTTACGACGGGTATTGGGGAGCCGATAGGGACACCTCAGAGTATCTGAAAAAGGTTCTTGCGGTGCAAGGTGGCGTCGATCTGCCGTAGCCATCACGGTCAATGCCGGCTCGTAGTAAGCGCTGCCATCGTCGTCGTGGCGATTGGCGTGACGTGCGAGGCCGTCCGCTTGATCGCCCTTGCCGATCGCGTTCCCGGCCCGCAGAACGGCTTACTTCTATGCCGATCCGGGGACGGGGATTCTGCGCAACGATCGCCCTAATGTGCAGCGTCTTTGCGCTCCGCGCAGCGCGGAATGCCGCTTTCGCGGCAGCCGATCCCCGCCCCTATCGGGGAAGCGGGCCATTGTGATGGACGAGGCCGACTGGACAAAAAGGATGGGGCGGCCGGGGGCTGTTTACCGCGACGGGAATCGTCATCGGCGAGCGCTCCACTCGATCGCGACATGTCGGACGGATCGTCGCAGGCAACAGGAATATTCGTTCCGAGATTAATCTTTTATCGGGTGCTTACACTTGGGTTACCTATGGAAAATTTATCACCAAAGCCTGGGTCACTTTCGATGGCAGCACGGCCTTCTATCCCTCGACGCATAGAATACGAGCCGCACCAACATACTCGCCGCCGAGCGTGACCTGCGGACGGTCAAGCTTGGCGCGAGACTTGGTGGATTGTCCAAATTGATCCGACGGTGGCTTTGGCGACCGACGTTTTCAACTAAACGCTGCGGCCCGGATGAGCCATGGTTTGATCTGTTTCTTCGCTTCCGCGCGCCGCCGAGTCAATCATATCTGTGACAGCTGGGTTTCCCCACAACATCCTTGACCGCGCGGCTCGTCCAGCTACTGATGGGTGGCAATTTTCACTCGGGTTCCAGCGAAATGAAGACGACCATAGTGTTGGGCCGTCCGACCGCCCTGGGAAAGATGACGGAAACGTCGGCTTCAATACGCCTTCACATCGGAGCGCTTGCGTCTCCGCTGACAAGCTGGGACAAACCCACTTGGTCTGCGACGGTTATTCGTTATTCTTCTGCAAAACATTAAGCGGCGCGGCGTCATCCCGGCCAAGCTTCCTGCTATGTTAACCGAAAGTGCCGATTTCCTGTATATTGGGGCACAATCGCGGTTTCAAACGTTAACATTGACCCAAGCGAAGCTGGTTAGAATTTTAACAGAGAACCACAGCTCGCCGTCCCATTGACTGCCACTCATTAGTAAGTTGGCGGCGTGATCGCACTTAGGATTTCGCTTTGGCCGTCGTAAACATTCCGAAATCCATGAGGCAAACGACTGCCAAAATAGTAGCCATCGCCAGACTGAAGGATTCGCTTTTGGTTTCCCACAGACACCTCGACCATACCAGATAGAACCATGCCGGCTTCCTGCACTACATGAGGGAATTCTTCGCCGCTGTCAGACCAGGTTCGTGCAGCCTGCCGCTCGAAATCGAAAGCCTCTCGGGGCTTCACCTCGGTCACCGGGTCATCCCGATCGATACTGTCGGCTGCTACGTGCCGGGCGTACGTTACTCGCTTCTCTCTGCACCTGTAGACCATTGTGCCGGCAGAGGTCGCAGGCTGCAACAGGTCATCGCCCATCACGTGTCGCGATTGCGTGGCGATTGCGCACGCTCTATGTCGGTTCCGGGCCGACGAGAGCTTTCCCCGGGGAGTGGGTTGAATGTTGCGTTTCATCTTCCCGCTGGCGGCATCGGCGCTCGTCGATTTCAAGTCCAGGGCATGACAGCGATAGTGAACATCAGAGATCGTGATATCTTGATACAGAGGAGGTGGGCTGGTGGAGATGCAATGGGTGACCACCTTCCTCGCGGTGGTAGAGCACCAGGGGTTCGCCCGCGCCGCCGACGTACTGCACTACTCCCAGCCGACAGTGAGCAATCACGTCGCGTCGCTCGAACGTGAACTGGGAGCACCGCTGTTGCAGCGCCCGTCGCGATAGCCCGCGTCATGACCGACAACGGCTCCTGCTATAGATCGAAGGCCTTCGCAAAGGCCTGCCGCGATCTCGGCCTCGAGCATGTCAGGACAAGGCCTTACACGCCCAAGACCAAGGCCGAGCGCTTCATCCAGACGGCGCTGCGCGAATGGGCCTATGCCATAGCCTATCCGACTTCAGATCACCGCGCCGCAGAGTTGCCGGTCTGGCTGCATCGCTACAATTGGCACCGTCCCCAGGGGAGCTTAAAATCCAAAACACCTATCAGTCGCCTCGCTCTAACCCTGGACAACCTGTTGAGGCTCCACAGCTAGCCAGCCCTCACCACCCCCTCTGGCGTAGTCTCGATCGCTACCCGGACCCCGCGACGAGGTCACTCACCCCCAGTCTTTGATCGAACTCGTTCGAGCAGGGCTCGGCGTTGGCGTGACAAACGAAGTCGCACTGAACGTATCGGCTGTCGATGGCTTGGAGATCCGGGACATCAGCGCAGATGCAGCTCAGCGGGATGTAGCTGTCTGGTGGCTGATTGGACGTGTGCAGTCGCCTGCTGCCCGGGCCCTCGTGGCCGCCATGCGTTCCAGTCCACGACCCTGCGGCGTGCAACCGCTGGCGTGACCGCGGCCCGCACCCTCAATCATCACGATATCGAATAATGAGTATCAAGAGTATGGGCTGGACTTCACTATGTGGCGCGAGTACCCAAGGACCTGAAGCAAGTTAAGCCCCTGCGCGTCACCCGGCCGACGACTATCAGCCCCAGGTCGAGCTTGGCTGCGATGGGCAAGAGCTATTGCAGGATCCATTGAACTGCGGAGGTGAAGTATCCGGACGAAACGCCATGCATCGCTCTCCTCGCCGACGCGACCGCGGTCGCTGAGGCAGCCCGCTGGGACGGACACGATCGTCCGTCTAGCCGGGCATCCCCGACGAACCACCAATCAATATATTCCCGGAGGTATATCCCTTGGCCACATTCACCACTGTCTCAGCCGATTGGGACACCACGGAACGAGTCTCGAAAACAACGCCATCACTGCAGGTCGCCGTGAACCCGTACTTCCGCCCTGGCAACATCATCGGAGAGAATGCATACAAGGCCCTGCGCGACCTTGGCACCGATTACGTTCGCTATATCCCATGGCTGCCGTATCCTAAGCTGGCGGTGGCCGAACTTGAGCCGCCAACGGACACGACGACTTCCTGGGATTTTTCTCTGATTGATCCGATGATGATAGACTTCTTCGAAGCCACGAAGGGGCACTCAGTCGTCTTAGACTTCAGCACCATGCCACAATGGATGTGGAGAACGGCCGAGCCGGTAAGATACCCGGCCGACCCCGACGAGGCCACGTACAGCTACACGCAAGGCAGGGAGCCTCGAGATCCGACCTTCAAGGAGATAGCCGACTACTACGCAAGACTCCTCAGCTGGTACACCCAGGGTGGCTTTGTCGATGAAATAGGTACACGACATGAATCCGGACATTACTACTCGGTCCCCTTCTGGGAGGTCCTGAACGAGGTCGATTGTGAGCACAACATGACACCGGAGATCTATACGAAGTTGTATGATCAAGTAGTCATGGCGATGCGGAAGGTGCAACCAAATCTAAAATTTGTCGGCATGGCGCTGTTTAGGGCGGATACGAACCCACGCTTCTTCGAGTATTTTCTTGACCACAACAATCATGAGCCGGGCATTCCGCTAGACTACATTTCGTATCATTTCTATGCTACGCCAAGCCCTGACGAGTCCCCAGAAGTTCAAGGCTACACGTTCTTCGCCCAGGCCGATACCTTCTTGGCCACCGTTAGGTACGTGGAGAACATTCGATCCCGGCTATCTCCCGAGACTCGCACGATGATAACCGAGATTGGCGCATTTCATAGAAAAGACCCATGGCCTCCGACGGTCGACGCCGCACGGCCAATTCCTGACTCCCATTGGTATCTCTCCGGAGCGCTGTATGCGTATTTGTTCGGCGAGCTTAGCCGGAAGGGAATCGACGTTGTTGATGCATCAATGCTCCTAGCAGGTGAGCCTCGTCAGCACTCCATCTCTCTACTTGACTGGACGACCGGTGAACCAAACCCACGGTTTCGCGTGCTTCAACTGTTACATGACTACTTTAGCCCTGGCGATAGAATCGTCGCCCTGGAACAAGGCCAGGACCACCCCTATGTTTACGCAATGCCAGTCGTTACCAAAGGTGGCGAGCGGCGCCTCCTGCTGGTGAATAAGAGCCAGCATCCAGCCAAAATCTGTGTCCCAGGCTCCAGCGGCGGAGAGAAGGTATGGGTGGACCAGACTACGGGCTCCGCGCCGCCCGCGATCGCAAAGACCACATCCGACACAATTGCACTGGAGGCGTACACAGTGGCGGTGATGACGTTCCCGGACCGACACTAATGCCAGCATAATGAGACCGAATGATATCGGCGAGCTGAATATGAAGTGGAGTTCTACCGGCTGAACTATGCGGTCTCCTCAAGCCGAGTCATTGCTACGCGGCTTGGGTGGCTGGCAATATTAGGTTATTGCCTTCTTGCAAGAAATCAGAGCTAAGGAAGCGGTTCCATTCTGGGCCGCAGAACGCACGGGAGGAAACAAGATGACTATAACGGGCTATCGCTTGGGTCGGCGCGGCTTCTTGACTGGCATGTTGGGGGTGTCGGCGCTGCCACTCCTTGGATCATTGCCGGCCAGGGCGCAGGACAAGAAGCTGCGAGTCTTCGGCTGGGGAGACGGCGCCGGTTTTAAGGGGCTCTTCGATGCCTTCGAAAAGGTGTCAGGCGTAAAGGTTTCCTACGAAGGCGTGCCCTTTGCCGACCTTCAGAACACGATAGTCCAGCGCTTCCGGACGGGAAATTCCGGAATAGATGTCTTCCTCGTGGACCCGACTTATGTCCCGACGTTCTCGAAGCTGGGCATTTTGGCAGACTTGACGAGCGCCTTCGGGGAAAAAAGCAAGGGCATACTGTTCCCCAGCGATGTGCAGGGCGCTACCTACAACGGGAAGATGCTGTCAATGCCGATGTGGGAGTCATCGCAACTCCTGTACTTCAACAAGGGGCTTCTGGCCAAGGCCGGCGTTGAAGCGCCGGGTGTCTCGCCCGACGCGCGCATGACCTGGGACAAGGTCATCGAGCTTGCCAAGAAGGCGCAGGCGGCCGGAGCCGAGACGGGCTTCGGCTTCGAGCAAGTCGATCGCTACTACCAGCTACAGGTCCTTCCGGAGTCGCTTGGCGGTGGGCCAGGCGTCAAGGGTGACGATTTGCTGACCGTAGACGTGGCCAACGATGCTTGGCTGCAGGCAGGAAAATGGTATGGGAGCATCTTCGCCGATGGCGTGGCCTCGCGTGGGCCGACCAACTATCAAGAGATGAGAGACCTGTTCGCAGCCGGCCGTCTTGCATTTCTTGTTAGCGGCCCCCGGTATATCGCCGACTTCAACAAGGTCGATGGTCTTGACTATGGAGCGGCGCCTCAACCGTATTTCGCCGGTGGCAAGGCGGTGACGCCTTCTGAATCATTCCATCTGGGAGTGGCGGCGGACACAACGAACGCCGACCAGGCCCTGGAATTCTTGAACTTCGCAGGCTTGGACAAAGACGGGGCGTTAGTTGCCACCGGCGGAAACAACCTGTCCGCGAACATCGAAGTTGCGGCCGAGGTGCTGAGCCGCATTCCCCAGCAAAATCCCAACCTGAAGGGTATTGATTCTTTGGTCCGCTACGAGCTCGCGAACACGGCTATCCGGCGACCGCGTACACTCGGATATCTCCAATTGGAGGAGCTGGTCACGCGTGCGTGGAGCGATATCCGCAACGGAAGTGATGCCGCTGAGACATTTCCGCAGCTTCAACGTGAACTTGAGCGCAGTTTCAAGCGCATCGAGCGCTAAAAGCCATGGCGATGGAAGCGGTTCCTGAGGGACGGATTGTGAGGGCCACTCCCATGATGCGTTCAAAATGGAGAGCGGCCATAGCGCCGCTCCTCTTCCTGACGCCGGCTCTGGTTGCCCTCATCGGGTTTCGGTTGTTGCCAGCATGCTGGCTCGTTCAGCAGAGCTTGTCCGGCCCCGACGGCGAATTCGCCGGCCTAGATAATTTCGAGTTCCTTTTCTCCTCGCCTACGTTTGCCAAGACCCTGCATACCACCCTAACCTTTGTCGCGGTGGCCGTGCCGCTGCAGACGGCAATCTCTTTCGGCCTCGCTCTGCTGTTTGCCGGAAACTCGCGGATCGTCTCGCTGCTGCGAATTCTGGTGTTCCTGCCGGTACTCATCCCATCGAGCGTCGCAGCCATCCTGTGGGGTGCTGCATTGCGCCCGCAGGGACTGGCAAATGCGCTGTTGAGTTCTGTGGGCGTGAGCGCTCAGCCGTTCCTCGCATCGCCAGACCAGGCACTGATGTCGATCGTCGTCACGAGCTCGTGGATCGGAGTCGGCTTCTGGATGATTTTCCTCATCGGTGGCCTAAAGGACATTCCTCGCGATCTCTATGAGGCAGCATCGATCGATGGGGCTGGGAAGCTTTCGTCGCTGTGGCACATCACTATCCCGCTGATGCGTCGGCCGCTGGCCTTCGTAATCGTCGCTGACACAGTAGCCGCATTTCTGCTGTTCGCTCCGATCGCGATACTTACCCGAGGCGGGCCCGGCGGCAGCACGCAGCTCATCATGTACGACGTGTATCAGCAGGCTTACTTCTTCAACGACGTGCCATTGGCTGCTGCGGAAGGGTTGACCTTGATGGTCCTCATGATGGTCATCATGCTCATCCAGTTCCGGTTGCTGTCGCGGGAGAAGCAACTATGAGGGCCGAAGAAACAAGCTCGGCCGGGGCGGAGCGCATCCTTAAGCTCCTGTTCGGCATCGCCGTCGCCGCCGGCTTTCTGCTGCCGATCGTCTGGCTGGTTGCCGCAAGCCTCCGGCCCGGTAGCGAGATATTCACCTCGCTCGATCCGCTTTCCATTGGCAGCTTCATTCCGCCACGGCCGACGCTGGCAAATTTTGGCAGCGCGCTCGGCGGAGCGTTCCGGACCGGATTGATCAACTCGATCGTCGTGGCCGCATGTACGGTGGTCGTCGGACTGCTGGTGTGCGCAGCCGCAGCCTTCGCGTTGAGCGCCATGCAGTGGCGCGGCCGCGAGGTCGTCTTCGCCATCATCGTCTTCAGCTTTTTGGTCCCCGAGGAGGTCGTGGCTGTCCCTTTGTCGGCCATCTTCGCACGCGCCGGGCTGCAAAACACCTACATCGCACTGATCATGCCCTTCGTGGGCAGCGGCATAGTTATCTTCCTGCTGCGGCAGTTCTTCCTCGCCATACCGCGTTCGCTGATTGAAGCGGCTCAAGTCGATGGAGCCGGCTGGCTAAGGATTTTCCTCGAGATTTTCCTGCCGCTTTCACTACCGGCTCTCATAGCCGCCGGGGTCATCCTCTTCAATGGGCAATGGCAGGCCTATCTCTGGCCGCTTCTGGTCACGACGCGCCAGGACATGTTCCTCGCCCCGATCACCCTCGCCCTGATGGTGGGGGAGCGTACCACCGACTACGGCCAGATCTTCGCTGCATCAACCATTCTAAGCCTCATCCCTGCAGTCATCCTGCTGGGCTTCCAGCGCTTCTTCACCGACTCGGTCGCGATGTCGAGCGTCAAAGAATAACGCGCACGTTCGAATTCGAGACAGCGTTCGAGCGTTTGAAATTGCCGCATCCGCCCCAAAGGGCGGCGTGAAAATGCAAATTGCTTTGCCGCAATAGAGGGGATGCCAGTTGGCTCAAGTTACCGTCAGGAACATCGTCAAGCGTTATGGAAGCGTCCAAGTCATTCATGGTGTGAATGTCGACATCGCCGATGGCGAGTTCGTCATCCTCGTCGGCCCGTCGGGGTGTGGCAAATCCACCCTGTTACGCATGATCGCCGGTCTTGAAGCGATATCGGGCGGAGAGATCAGTATCGGCGGGCGGGTGGTGAACGATGTTCTGCCAAAAGACCGCGACATAGCGATGGTGTTCCAGAACTATGCGCTCTATCCGCACAAGAACGTCGCCGACAACATGGGCTTCTCGCTCAAGATCAGGGGCAGGCCGAAGGCCGAGATCGAAGCCAAGGTGAAGAAGGCGGCCGAAATCCTCGATCTGGGCAAGTTGCTCGACCGATTTCCGAAACAGCTTTCGGGCGGACAGCGCCAGCGTGTGGCTATGGGACGCGCCATTGTGCGCGACCCGGAAGTCTTCCTGTTCGATGAGCCTTTATCGAATCTCGACGCCCAACTTCGTGTCGCGATGCGCGTCGAAATCAAGGAACTGCATCAACGCCTCGGCACGACGATCGTCTACGTCACCCACGACCAGATCGAGGCAATGACCATGGCCGACAAGATCGTGGTGATGCGGGATGGCAAATTGGAACAGGTCGGCGCACCGCTCGATCTCTACGACAATCCAGGCAATGTCTTCGTCGCCGGTTTCATCGGCTCGCCGGCCATGAACTTCATCAAGGGCAGGATCGATTCGAAGGACGGTAGCCAGATCTTCGTGTCGGACACGGGTTCCGTGCTGCCGGCCGACGGGGCGAGGGCGCAGGGCGGTCAGCCGGTCATCTACGGCATCCGTCCCGAGCATATCGACATCGCGCCCGACGGCTTGTCGGCAACGGTTTCGGTGCTGGAGCCGACCGGCTCCGAGACGCAGATATTCGCCAAGCTTGGCGAAGATCCTATCGACGCTATTGTCAAGGATCGGCTGACGGTCCGTCCCGGTGAAGAAGTAAGGCTGAGGATCGATCCGCGCCGGGCCCACATCTTTGACAGGCAAAGCGGCGCGCGCTTGTGACCCTTCGCTTCCGGAAAATCGGGGCTGGTCACCGGCGCCGGCAAGGGCTTTGGTCGTGCGGACTCTTACGCGGCAGGGGAGCCACACATGACAAAATCATTTGATTTTGGAAATGAGCCTCGCCAGGACGAGCTAGACGAGCTTTCAAGCTTGGTTGCAAAAGAGGTCCAGCGCGTTCTGGCTCAGCACGAGGAGGTTATAAAGGAAAGGAGTTCGATCTCATCGCATATAGGGACTGGCAATATCACTGCCGCCGATTCACTTTATGCAACGCGCCCACAAGAGATTCATGACGATTTGACCGCCCTGGCCTCCGAATTTGTTCGGAGGCTCGCTCGTGAGGCGAATTCGCTCACGGCACGAACTGAGGTCGCGCATGGGTGCGCAATAAAACCGCGGGATCAGCAAAGCGAATGCCTGCGCATTGAAGACTGGGCGGGCCAGGTTGCAGGGCCCACATATCTGGAAGAACACTTCCACATACCGCGATCGACATTGCATTCGTGGCAACGGCACAACGACGTGGTCGCATTGCGGAAAGGCGCGCGCAAGCATGTGTTCCCCTTGGCTCAGTTCATCGACGGCCGGCCTGCGCCGGGGATACGACAAGTGCTCTCCTTGATCCCCAATCCCAGACCGGCATGGCTTTGGCTGACCTCCCCTTCACCGCGGCTTGATGGCCGAATTCCCATAGAGATGCTCCGGCAAGATCTGGCTGCCGAAGTCATTTGGGCTGCACGAGACTTTTCCTCGACATGAAGTCCAGCTGACGAAACCAACTGCAAATCCGTATATCGCGGCAATCGGTTGGTCCCGTTGTGAGCCTGTGAAAGCCCATTGAGGGTCGCGCGCCACTACGCGCTGCGTAATGTATTTTGCAGTATCGTGCGAAATATCCACCTTGTGTTGTTCGTATAGGTTGCGCGAGTTGTACAGTATATATTTGCTTTCCGTGCCTTAATTGCAACGGCTTGCGTATATATCTCTGCGTCCCGCACAGCATATGTTGCATAATTCAATATCGCGGATAGCGTCAAACTGCGAAGAAGCAGCGCGATGCGCATCTTTTTCGATCCTGGGGAATGGGGAGGGATGCGTCTTTCAGCAAAGAAGATGCCCTGACTCTTTTTTTTAATCTTTTGACTGGAGATAAAAATCAACATCAAGAGCCTTCTTCTCGGCTCCGCTGCCGCCTTGGGCGCGGTCACAGGCGCACGCGCGGCCGATGCCGTCACAGTCGCCGAGCCGGAACCAGCTGAGTACGTCAAGATCTGCGACGTCTATGGCGCGGGCTATTTCTACATCCCTGGCACCGAAACCTGCCTGCGCATCGGCGGCTATGTCCGTTGGGATGCTTCGGCCGGTGAGGAAGGTTCGTACAACGGCCGTCGTGCTGTCGACCATGAGGACGGCAGCATCAACGATACCTGGCACAAGAAGGCCCGCTTCACGCTGAGGACCTGGACTGGTCAGGAAACAGAACTCGGGACCTTGAAGACCTACACTGACACCCGCTTCAACTATTCCGACGGCAGTAACAGCAGCTCGCTGAACTTTGCCTGGATTCAACTCGGTGGGCTGCGCGTCGGTAAGGACGAATCGGCCTTCGACACGTTCATCGGTTACGCCGGCAACGTCATCAACGATACGTTGGTTCCCTATGGCGGTTTCGACACCAACGTCGTGCAATACTACTTTGATGCCGGCAACGGCTTCTCGGCCGTGGTCTCCCTCGAAGAAGGCTCTGGCACGGTCGGCACGATCGACAGCTCCGTTCCGCATGTCGTCGGCGGCGTGAAGTACACGGAGGGCTGGGGCGCCATCACCGGCGTCGTTGCTTATGACAGCAACTACGAAGAAGTGGCCGGCAAGGTTCGCTTGGACGTGAATGCGACCGAGGCGCTGGCGCTGTTCATCATGGCCGGCTACGGCACCGACGACAATCTCAACGACCCGACCTATGCGATCCCTGCAGGCGACCGCGGCTTCTACAAGCAGTGGGGCGGCAACTGGGCGTGTGGGGTGGTGCCACCTACACCCTCAACGAGAAGACTGCATTCAACCTGCAAGTGTCGTATGATGAAGCCAAAGAGTTTGGCCTTGCGGCGAACGTCGCCTACAAGATCGTCCCGGGTCTCACGATTACGGCCGAAGTTGACTGGGCTCATAACGACCACGACAGCAACGGTTACAACTGGACCGGCATCCCTGCTGGCAAGAGCAACGCTGTCGGCGGTATCCTCCGCTTCCAGCGCTCGTTCTGAAGGATCGAAGCATTGAACCGTAGCGCCCATCGCATATGGATGCGTGCGCTAGACTCGCCCGTCCAGCCGGTGTTGGCTTAGCGGGATACCAAAAAGGCACATCGGCGGCTCCTTCCAAAGTGCTTAGGTCCGCACCTCCGGGATCGAAGCCTGCCGCCGATGGGAAGGGCGCCCTTGACCAAGGCGCCCTTCATTCTACACCGTCGAGCATTCTGACTGAATCGAAGGGATTGCCGTCGTGTAGAGACGACCTGCTGTCAGAAAATCTAGATTTGAATATCACGTCGGGGGATGTTGTTGTCTACAGAGCGGTACAGCGGCTTGGGACTTCCACTGTCATTCCTCATTCTTAATTGCTGATGGATGATGGAGATGGTTACCGGAGAACCGACTGACGTGCGATTGAAAAATGTCGACGGCCAATGGAGTGTCCAGGTCGTCGAAAATGGCGAAGTAACTCGGCCTTTATTCAACGTTCAAGCCGTTGCCGAGAGCTACGCCGAATTCCAGCGAATTAGGCTCGGCCTGCCCGGAAAGCCACCAATTTGGGAGGAGAACCCGGTGGATGAGCGCCCTAAGCGCGAAATACCAGACTTCATTATCAACGATGTTCTCGACCTCGCCGATTACTCCGATCGCGGTATTGTCACGACCCTAGTCGATACACACGGAGTTCGCCTTCGTCTCCACCTCACAGCCGTGACCTCAGAATTGCTTTGCGAGCGAATTGCCAACGCGCTGGAGCGCCGGTACGGCGAATGGCGACCTAAGAGTCCTCTCTGTTTTGAAATTCAGGGATGAGCGTTTCTGCATGATGGCTTAGAATCGAAGCGCTTTTCATAATCGCGCAGGAAGCGGCGCCATCTTGTCGTCCAGCCGAAGGTGCGCTCGACGATCCTTTGTACAATGTTGCCTGGAAATGGTGCTGTCACATTGATTGAGCGGTAAGGAAATTGTGGTAGCAGCGCGCCCGATGACCGTGAGTGCAGCGACCTACAAGAACCACCGCTATCCGATCGAGATCGTGGCCCGTGCGGTCTTGGCTCTACTTCCGCTTCAATCTGAACCTGCGCGATGTCGAGGAAATGCTGCTCGATCGCGGGATCGTCGTTTCCTACGAGACCATCTGCCGATGGTGCCGATAGCACGGCCCTGATTATGCGCGCCGCATACGCCGCAAGTCGCCGACGAAAGATGATGTCTGGCACCTGGATGAAGTCGTGGTGCGCATCAACGGTCAGAAGTGCTGGTTGTGGAGAGCGGTTGATCAGGACGGATATGTGCTCGACGAGATCGTCCAGACGCGTCGCAACACCAAGGCCGCCAGGCGCCTGCTGACGCGACTTCTGAAGAAGCAGGGCCGCGCACTGAAGCGTATGATCACCGACAAATTGCGCTCCTATGGGGCGGCCAAACGCCAGCTCATGCCGAACGTGGAACACCGCTCGCATAAAGGCTTGAACAACCGGGCGGAGAATTCTCACCTGCCGTTCCGAAAACGGGAACGAACGCGACAGGGTTTCCGGTCGGTCGGCTCATTGCAGCATTTCGTGTCGGCCTTCTCCGCCGTCCGAAATCTCTTCGTCCCATCCCAGGACCAACCGCTCGGCAGCACAAATTCGAACCCATCGACGCCAAGCCATGGCCGCGTGGGGGAGCCGTGAGTGCACGGCCGGCCTGAAAAAAAGCGCGGTGTCGGCCTCACGCGGCCTCATTTCAAACAACGTGACAACGCCCGCTTGACGATTTCCCTGACAGTGACTTCAGCCAACTCGCATCCCCTCTATTGCGGCAAAGCAATCTGCATCTTCACTTCGCCCTTTGGGGCGGATGCGGCGATTTCAAACGCGCGAACGCTGTCTTCGAATTCGAATGTGCGTGATCAGCGGCTTCACGTCGATCGCATCGGAAGACAGCATGGCAACGCAGCGCGGAAAAACATGCGCATTGCGGAAGACATGCTCGACGCGCGCTTCGCGCACCATCGCTTCGCCGACGTCATCGGCGAGCTGAATATGAGGCGGAGCTCTACCGGGCTGGAACATGCGGCCTCCTGAGTCGGCTCTTTGCTATCACTCGGCATTGGCGGCTGGCAATATTAGATTATTGCATTCTTGCAAGAAATAATTTAGCGTGCGCCTGCTTCTTCACCGACTCGGTCGCGATGTCGGGCGTCAAAGAATGATCACGAGGATTCGCATGACCGTAAGATTGCTTCACCAGACCGACCTGTTTCGTCCCTATATCGATCCCGACGATCACTGGGACCTTGCTTGCGTCTATGCTCTTGCCGCATCGGGCCAACTCGAGCTCGGCGGCGTACTGGTGGACTTCCCGCCCGATCACTACCCAGGCCGCAGTCCGGACGTCACCGGCATTGCGCAGCTAAGCTACCTCACGGGGTTGCCGACCCACATGGCTGTCGGCTCCTCCTTGCCCTACACGCATGACCGAGCGTCGCTTAATGCCCTTTCCCGGCGAGACCGCGCCGGCGCGGAGTTCCTTCTCAACTATCTTCGCGACAGCGAAGAGCCGGCTTATATCAGCATTGTCGGCTCCTGCCGCGATCTGGCCGTTGCGGCCAAGCTTGAACCTGATCTTTTCCGAAACAAATGTGCCGGAATCTATCTCAACGCGGGCACGGGTCATCCCGATGTCGCGAAGCAGGGACATAAAGAGTATAATGTTGTGCTCAATGCGGCGGCTTACGCCGCCACGTTCGATATCCCGTGCCCGATATACTGGATGCCGTGCCACGAGACGATATTGGATGATCCCCTTGAGGAAAAGGACCAGCGGTTCGGCACCTACTACCATTTTAGGCAAAGCGACGTTCTGCCGAAGTTGTCGTCCGGCCTGCAAAGCTACTTCACCTACTCCCTCGAGGCGCGAACGGATGCGCGTTACCTACAGCCGCTGTTGGCGCCGCAGAGCGATGTGTCGAGCTGGTTTACGATCCACGCCCATCGCTACATGTGGTCCACCGCGGGCCTTTTCCACTTGGTGTCCCAAGCCGTGGACAAGGCGGGCAAGATTATCTCGGGGTCCAACGCAGACGATGCGATTTTTGGCTTCCGCCCCGTCGAAATCAAATGCGATCCGAATGGGGTGACGACGTGGACGGAGGCCGGGGCGGAATCAAATCGCTTCCTGTTTGAGGTGAAGGATCCCGATAGCTATGCTAGGGCCATGACTTTCGCCATGACGACGCTACTGGGGAATATTAAGTAGTCGTAAGCCGAACCAGTGGTCACCCATGCAACTCAAAGCCTTTCCGCCGCTTGTGACTGTCGCGAATGAGTGGTCGGGTTTTTGGCTCGGTAGCGGCGGCCCTCGCCGTTGCCGCGAAGCAAACGATCAGCGCTATCACCACGTGTTCTCCTGGCTGAGTTGCGGCGCAGACAGGAAGCTGGTGGGCAGCGAACCTCCCAGTTGTCCACTTGCCTTCCGGCGGCGCGTGTGTCGCGCCTTGCACTTCACGAATGCCCTAGTTGCCATGCACGCGCGCTTCGAGGCGAGAGCGGCACCCTTCGTCTGGGAGTGTTCGCGTCTTTGTCCTGAGCCTTCGTACGCACTATGTCGGCCGGTATCGTCGTCGTTATCCAGAAATAGAATGTCCTTTCGAAGAGGGTCCCGACGGCCATCAGGAGTGGCATGATGAGGGCGGTGTTCAGAGAGGCCGATGGAGGTCGTGCTTCCGGACGAAGCGCGCTGCGGCATGTTCGTCGAGAGCCGCGAAGATCTATGTCACCCACTGTCCCTCCTCACCGCTGCGACGCCCGGTTCCATTCCACCTTGCAGATGGCGCATTGTCAAGGTTGAAGGCAAGAAGGCTCGCCTGCTTGCAGGTTTGCGAAGCAGTCGGATCGGCTGAAGCTGCACAGGGCTGGGGGTGGAGCTCAGAGACGACGGTTGATCAGACTCTCATCCGCGGGTTGGGTACCGGCCTTCCGTGTCTTCGTCTCGGGGCTGTCCTCGGTCTAGAGGGCAGGCGTCGGGCGCATCGGCTCGGCCACATAACTAGGGACGGGAGTTCCCCACCGTGCCCCACCCCCAGCACTGTGCAGCGGGTTGGGTCGAGACCGGCTATGAGGGCGCGACCTCCCGGCCGATGGCCCACAAGAAGCCGGCCATCTCGCGTGCGATCGCAGCCACGACCACCGGCGGCTTCTTGCCGGCGGCGCTGAGGCGACGATAGCGGGTGCAGAGCCGGAGCTGCCCCTTCCAGGCAATATCGCGGACAGCCTTGGGCAGCCCCTCGAGCCGGGCCCTCAGGGGCGCGCCGGCGACGTAGGGCTCGACCGGCGAACGGTGTCGCCAGTTGAGCGCTCCCCCGGACATGGCCGAGAAAGGCCCCCAACTGCGGCGGCGTATCGAAGCGACGCACATCCCCAATCTCGGCCGCAAATATCACTGCGACTAGGAACGAGGCGCCGCGCATGGCCTGATAGGCCTCGACGACCCGCGCCATGGACCAGGTTGGCATGACGGCGCTCAACTGCTCGTCCAGGTGGTGTAGTCGCTGAGCCGCGTCCTCGATCGCGTCGATCTTCTCCTGGAACAGGATCTGCTGCGCGGTATGCTCGCAGCTCTGGTGGGCAAGCCAGCGCCGGTGCGCCAACGTCCAATGGCCGCCGTTCTCGTAGATCCGCCCATGGCGCAGGAGGAAGGAAAGTAGCTGCTGTCGTTTGCGGCGCAGGTCGTCGGCTGCTGCTTCCCGGGCTCGCACCAGATCGCGGACAGCCTCGTGGACCACGTCCGGCACCCACACCCCACTCAGTTCGCCCGCCCGATGCAGCCGCGCCAGCGTCACCGCGTCCCGCCGGTTGGTCTTGACGCGCTCGCCCGGTCGCTTCGGGATCAGGGCCGGCGCAACCACCATGCAGTCGTGACCAAGATCGCGGACCTTATAGCGCGACAATCTGGGGATCTTCCGCATATTTGGTGCAAGTTGCGGGATTCACGGACGGTGCGAATAAGTTCATAGAGTCGGAATCGCAGTCGATGCCGTGATTTGCCCGTGCTCCATGCCTTCCGCTCGCTGATTTCGCCCGAGCTTTCGATTGTCCAAATTCTCCCGCAGGCTGACAGGGTTGTGCTTGTTGCCCGGCCGAAGGCGATGGAATCGAGCTGTCCATGTTGCGGTCGCCGAACCCGCCGCGTCCACAGTCACTACATGCGGTGGTTGACCGATCTGCCGTGGCAGGGGCGGATTGTCGAATCCAGCTTCACGCATGACGGTTTCGATGCGCCGATCCACAATGCCCGCGACGGATCTTCACCGAGAGGCTTGCTGAGACGGTTCAACCGAAAGCTCGACGCACGGTTCGGCTCGGCGAAAGCCAGCTGGCGATCGGCTTCGCGGTGGGTGGCGAGCCGGGCTCACGCCTGTCGGACAGGCTTGCCATGCCGGTGAGCGGCGACACACTGTTGCGGATGATCCGCGCGGCCGGGTTCGAGCCGCCGCAAGCGCCGCGTGTGGTCGGCATCGACGACTGGGCCTGGCGCAAGGGGCAGCGCTACGGAACGATCACCTGCGATCTGGAGCGCAATCGCGTGCTGGATCTGTTGCCGGATCGCAATGCCGACAAGGTCGCATCATGGCTGGAACGCCATCCTGGCATCGAGGTCATCGCGCGCGATCGTGCGGGCGTTTATGCTGAGGGCGCCCGCGCGCTGCGCCCGATGCAACGAGGCCGAGTTCGCGGCGCGCGACCTGAAGCTTCTGGTCGAGGTCAGTGGTACGAGCGAACATAACCCGCCATCCAGTCTCTATAAGGGCAAGTCCGATGGCCGAGGCGAGATGGCTCTTTCCGCCACCGGGCGGGCCGAACAGAAGCAGGTTCGCTCCTTCTCGAGCCAACTGTCGCCGGCGGTGATGGCCATCACCTGGGCCTTGCACATCATCGGAACGGCTTCGAACTCGAATGTGTCGAGGGTCTTGCCCGGCAGGAGGTGGGCCTCGGCGAGATGGCGTTCGATACGCCGCCGGTCACGCTCGGCCAGTTCATGTTCAGTGATCGCAGCCAGGAAGCGAGCGGCCGGCCACCCTTCCTTGTCGGCCTGTTCGGCAAACTGCGGCCATATAACCTTGATGGCCGGCAGGCGCAGTTCGTTGAGGAGCAAGCTCAGCCTGGCGGAATCGACAGCGGGGTTCTTCTTCATGCCGCATCTCGCGCCAAGCAGGGCTTCATAGACGTTGAGCGGAGCAAGACGCACGACGACACTTGGCAGCCGGGCGGGATCCGGCGCGAACCGTCCGCGCAAAGCCCCCATGTCGGGCAATCGCCATGCCCGTAGCGAGGCGGTCAATTGATCAGCCAGTTCTCTCTCGCAGCCGCGCTCGTGCGCCATGGCGAGAAGCTCGACCATGGTGCGGCAGGCCTGCCGCTCAGGCAGTCGCTCTATGAGCATGTCGAAGGTTCGCCGGTAGGCCTCGCGAGGGAAGAGCTGGTCACGATAGCCGAGGTTGAGCAGCGCCATCGGCTTGCGGCGCAGCGAATGGATGACATGCCGAAACTGACGACCTGGTCGTGCTTGCCCGTTCAAGAGGCGCGCCCCCCGCGGCAGCGTCATGAGTTGCGTGCCGCCGATGAAAATACCAGCCGATCATCGAAGAGCCGCACTCTGAAGCGGTGGCCAATCAGGCGTGAGGGCACGGTGTAGAACACCTTGCGCAGCGTGAAGCCGCCCGATGAGGTGACGCGCACAATGACCTCCTCGTAGTCGGAAGTGCGCCGGACGGGCAGTTCCTGGAGTTCGGCCCGCTCGATGTCGATGCGCTTGGAGTTGCGAGCATTCACGCGGCTGACGATCTCGTCGACAAAGCGACGGTAGGCTGCCAGGTCGTCGAAATCGCTCGATCCCCGCATCAGCAGCGCGTCATTGATCGCCCGCTTGAGATGGCCATGCGGGCCTTCGATGGAGCCGTTCTCATGCGCGATGCTGCGATTGTTGCGAGAAGGGGTCATGCCGTAGTGGCTGCACAGTTCGTCGTAGCGGCGCGTCAGGTCCTCCCGGGCGTCCTTGTCCAGGTTGCGGAGTGCCGCCGAGAGGCTGTCGCTGCGATGTTCGCGGGGAGCCCCGCCGAGCGACCACAGCGCGTTCTGCAGGCCTTCCGCCAGAGCGACGAAACTCTCGCCGCCGAGCACGACATGCGCATGCTCGAAGCCGGAATAGGCGAGCCGGAAATGGTAGAGCCGGTGATCGAGTGGCTGGCCCGCGATCGTGATGCCGGCGGCGGCCATGTCGGTGAAATCCGACAATCCCATGCGTCCGGGTTCGTGGACCTGCCGGAAAATGACCTCCTGCTCCTCGCCATGGACCGCGCGCCAGGATCGGACACGACGCTCGATCGTGCGACGAATGCCGTTGGCCAGTTCGGGAGTCGCCTGATCATCTCCTCGAAAATGGCGACCGACCGGATGCCGGGAGCCGCCCGCAGCAGCGGCACGATCTCGGTGTCGAAAATCTCCGCGAGCGGATCGGGCCGGCGCCTTTCCCGCGGAACCTTCCTCTGCGAAGGCAGTCTCGCCTCCTCGATGCGATAGGCCGTGGCTGTGCTGATCGATGCCTTCGCCGCTGCGACGGCGTCGTTTTGTCTGACGGAACTTCATGAAAGCCTCAATTGGTGATCTGTTACGTGGCGGCAGGGCACAAAGTGATTCCTCCCCAATAGGAAAAACCACCGCATACCGGTCGACCGTGATCACCAGACGAAAGCCCCGAAAGGAACGTGCGGCCGGCGGATTGAAACTCCAGTCGGGCTACGCCCTCCCTCCGTTCCAACCCGCCGGCATTCTCATCCTGCCTGATTGACGCTGCGCTTTCACGTTGATTGCCGCGCCGCAGGACCTGCCGGCACAACCCATAACCCGTCGGGCCAGCCTCGAAGCAGACGTGCAGTCGATCATACTTTTTTTCCAGCTTCTTGATCGTCCGCTCTATCGCCGCCGGACTATTCTCGACCTCGCCGACGAACCGGACCTCGCCGGTGCGGCCGCCCTCCGCGATCGCAACCGCGTGCTTCTTCTTGGCTACATCAAACGCGACAAATGCTTCGCTATACTCTCCGATGGCTCGCCCTCCGTGCGTGAGGATCGGCTCGGCCCATCCGAGCAACCCTCGTCTTTAATCGCACGAAGGGCGGGGCCACCGATATCCGCCTCGGAACATGACGTCTAGATCCGTGCACCTACACAAACCGCGTCCTTGTGGTCTAGATTCTGCAACTGAAGGGCTGTTCGCCAGCCTGACCGACCTCAACGCGGAAGAGGTTGCCGGACTCGGGAAATCGAAGAAGTTCATCAGACGATTGCCTGGTTCGCCGTGAGGTTATGAACAGCGTTCTCAGATCTTCGCCGCCAAGTGCCACACAGGTCGGCGCCATACTCGGCATATCCACGCGGTCTGTGATGTGACCGTTTCGATCGATACGAACGACACAGCCGCCTCGTAGCCTGGCGCTCCAGTACCCCCCTTCAATGTCCACGGTGGCGCCATCAGGCGATCCCGGGGCGATGTTCGGGCCTGCCAGTGGGCCTATCTCGGCAAGACCCGCAAATTGCGGAGCCACGGCGAAACGCCGGATGGTGCCCTCCGTTGTGTCGGTGAAGTACATGATCCGGCCGTCGGGCGAAAAAGCCAGTCCGTTGGCCGCCGCTACGCCACCGAAGAGCGTGACGACCTCGCCATCGGGCGCGACCCGATAGACGCTTCCGACCGGCTCACGGCTGCGTTCATTGTATGTGCCCAAGACGATCCCGCCGTAGGGATCGATCGCGGCGTCGTTGACACGGGTTTGCGCAAGATACGGCTCGATCTCGGCCACTTGTGAGAAGTCGGTGAAGGTCGGATCCGTGATAACAATGGACTTAGGAAAGCCGAGCACGAAGCCACCACGCGCGCGTGGAAAGACGAACGCAGCACGATTGGGAAGTTGCCGCACTGCTGCAACCCTCCGGTTGTCGTCCCAGCGGAACACGCACTTTGCTTGAATATCAGTCCACCATAGGCTCTGGTCCGATGCGCTCCAGCTGCATCCTTCGGCCAGCAGGTTGTGGCAATCAAACGCCGTGTACGCGTGATGAAGCCGCATTTACTTTGCACTCTGCAGATTCCGCTTCCGCAGTTCGGCAGGATCGACAGCGAAGGGTTCGAGCTTTTCGTGCTCGAACACCACCCCATGTCCGGGTGCCTCAAATGGGAAGGCCACTCCGTTCTCGAGGCGAAGCGCCGTCTGAAGCACGCCCATCTCGGAGAAACTTCCGCCGTGCACGCATTCGAGAATGTCCGCGTTGTCGATTGCACACATCAATGCGACGGAGACTTCGGACATGTAGTGGGGCGCCATGGTGCGGTGGAAGGACGCTGACAGATTGGCGATCTTCAGCCACTCGCTAATACCTCCGACGCGGCATACGTCCGCTTGGATGATGTCGACGGCGTTGGCCTGGAGATAATCGGCAAACTGATGCCGCGTATATAGGCTCTCGCCGACCGCAATGGGCAGCGCTACGAAGCCGCGTAGGTCGGCGTGCCCGCGAATATCCTCGGCATGGAGAGGCTCTTCGATCCAGCCAAGATCGAACGTCGCGAGTTTCTGCAGTCGGATCATGCAGTCGGCGACATTCCAGCGCTGATTAGCATCGACGAACAGTCGTCGCGTGGGACCGATCAATTTCTTCACGGCTACGATACGATCGAGATCTTCTTCGGCGTTGTCCCGACCGATCTTGATCTTCACCGCCTTGTGTCCGGCTGCCAAAAATCCATCGACCTGATTGAGTAGAGCGTCGCTGTCGAGGAAGAGATCAATGCCACTGCCATAGGTGGGGATGCTGTCGCGCCGCGCGCCGAGCAGACGGTGTAATGGAACGTTGTACCACTTGGCCGAAATATCCCAAAGCGCGATGTCGATCGCGCCCAATGCGAGGGTGTTGATGCCCCCGGTGCCGCTGCGGTGCAATTGGCCATAGAGGAACGACCAAAGTCGTTCGATCTGCCGCGGATCTTGTCCGACAAGCATCGATCGGCAATAATCATCGATCAGTGCGAGGATGGCACTTCCGCCAATCCCTGTCGTGTAGGCAAAGCCCTCGCCGACGATCCCAGCGTCTGTGGTCACGCGGGTGATGATGAATTCGAGGTTCGCGACGCGGTGTGTGGCGTCCTCCCAGGAGACCGTCGGCGGGATGTGATAGAGACGCGAGGCGACATGGATGATTCTCAAGGCACGGTCCTCCCTGCCATCGCGAGAACTTCGGGGTTCGACAGATTGCCAGGCTTGCCGGCCAAAAGCCGCTGCAGATTTTGCACAATGCTGCGGGTGTGACGTACACGCATCTCTTCGGTCCACGCGGCGATATGCGGCGTCGCAAGGACGCGCGGATGAGTAACAAGCAGATCCCTCGCCGAAGGCGGCTCCGTGTCAAAGACGTCTAGCGCGGCCCCAGCGATCTGTTGGCGATCCAAGGCCTGTAGTAGCGCGCCAGTGTCGATAAGGCCCGCCCGACCTGTGTTGATGAGATACGCGCCGCGCCCCATCCGATCGAGCTGGTCTGCGCCGATCATGCCGCGCGTTTGTGTGCCGAGCCGCGCGTGCAAGGTTATAATTGCCGAGCGTCCCAGAAGTTCGTCGAGTGAGACCGGTTCGACCCCGAGTGTTCTTAACTCGGCGCTATCGACATAAGGATCGTGGACGATAGTGCTCATGCCAAAGCCGGAAAACTTTTCGGCGACCGCCCGACCGATTGCCCCAAAGCCGACGATACCGAGTGTGCGACCATGTAGCTCGATGCCCGTGAATGCGAGTTGCGGAGAACTCGCGCCGCGACCCCATACCGTACCACGAAAAAAGTCCTCTCCGGCGTCGAAGTCGGGCGAGCGGGACCTAATCCATGCACCGGCAGGGATGAGGTGGCGAGTAAGCCCCAGCGCGAGAGCAACCGTGAACTCTGCAACCCCGTGATCCGTTCGCCCGACAGTGTGCAAGACGGCGATCCCCCGCGCCGTGGCGGCCGCCACATCAATGTTCGCTTGCGGGGCCGAGCGCACTGACAGGATGACGCCAAGCCGTGGTGCGGCAGCCAGTAGCGCTTCGTCAAAACACTCATATCCCGCTATCACAACCTCGGCGTCAGCAATTGCGTCCATTAGCTGCTTGCGATCACAGAACCACTCGCCGGCTGCCCAGCCGAGCAAATTAAGCTCGCTGATTTCGCGGAGCGAGGCGATACCTTCCGGGCTAAGATCTGCTGTCGCCAGGACGCGAGGTCGGCCACTAATCAATCTGATGGCGTCGGTGCTCCTAGGCATCGAGGAGATAAACCGGATAATCGGAATCTTCGCCGTGCGCGGCAACGACCGGAACGATTGTAGATTCATTGATACGCGCACAGAACTCCACGTCGTTCTGCCGGCAGTTGCCGATGAAGCGGCGACCGGTCATCGAGCCCAATAACACCTTCACGGCACTATCTTGCGAGATTGTGAAGCCGTGAGCGAGCGACGCGGAGTCGTCCAGTTCAACAGCGTCATCCTTCGCCAGTGCACAAAACCGTGAAACGATCAATCCGGCGCAATAGCTATCTTCAATCGCGATACGCGAGTTGCGTAGCTGGCCTGAGCAGATTATCGTGATGTCTGCATTGCGCGACCGCGTCTCCGCGAGCGCACGCCGGGCAACCGCATCCAGGTTTCGCAGCGAACCAATCAGCACCAATGCCGCGCCTTCGCGATCTGTCGCGAGAATGGCTGGCGTGCCATTGGCCGTCGCCAGCATCGCGGAGCGACCCAACAGATCGAGTCGGGACAGGAGGGACGGCGAGGGCTCATGATCGAATCCGATGGGCGGGGATCCATCATCCTGTTCCGCGCAGATAACGCCACTCTCGCCCACGGCGGCGCGCGCTTTGGCGACATCCGAGCGAAATCCGCCTACAAACACACGTTTGCTGCCAGCGTCGAAAAGTCCGACGAGAGCTGTCGTGGCGCGGATTACATCGACGATAATGCACACGTCTCCGGCAATAGCCAGGGGGCTGGTGGGAAGGAAAGCAACCTTAATCTTCATGTGCAAGCGGTCCGGGTTTTCATCATCTCAGCAATCTGCCTCTCATCGGGCAATGCCGGAACCACGAGCTTTTTCGTGACTGCGAGGGCGCCCGCCGCGGTGCCGCGGCGAACGGCGTCAGCCAGGGTCAATCCACTGGCCAGCCCTGCAGCGAGTGCCCCGTTGAATGCATCTCCGGCCCCGGTAGTGTCGACGACGTCGACTGGATAGCTCGGGATTTTGGTCAGTCCGTCGGGGCCGGCAATCAAGGCACCATCAGCTCCCAGCGTCATGACGACGTGCCCCACGCCGAGGCCGCGCAGTCTTACCGCTAGTTCGGCGTCGGCCTGCCGATCGTTCGCGTCGAGCCCCAGCAGGATGCGCGCTTCGGATTGGTTCGGCGTTAGGATGTCAACGTCGGCAAGGATCTCCTTCGGCAGGGCGCGGCCAGGTGCGGGATTAAGGATGGTCGTCAGTCCCCGCGCCTTGCCGATGGCAAGCGCGCGGGCCGCCGTCTGGACTGGGATCTCGAGCTGTGTGAGTAGGATGCCCGGGCTCGTCCAGGTGGCGGCGAAGGTTTCTACATCTGTCGCCGTGAGCCGCGCGTTGGCACCGGGATCGGTAATGATGCGGTTCTCGCCTCCGGCATCGAGAATGATGACCCCGGCCATCGTCGGTGTCTCGCCCGTCTGCCTAACCGCCGAGCAGTCGACGCCTTCTGCGCGCCAGAGTTGCAGTGCCTCATCACCGAACTTGTCGGCTCCAACTCCCGCCAGCAGTTTGCATCTGGCGCCGAGTCGCGCAGCTCCGATAGCCTGATTGGAGCCCTTGCCGCCATTTCCGAAGGCAAACCCCGACCCTAGCAGGGTTTCGCCCGGCGCTGGCACGTCGCCCACAATCCAAAACGCAACTCCGTACGAGCCGACCACATAAACTTCACAGGTAGGCATCATCTGCTCCGGCCGATTAACTGTCGAGGTTGAGCGATCGAGGCGGTCTTTCGTTCGATCCAGCCGGTGTAAATGTAGCGATCGGCCCGGTAGGACGAGGACGAAAAGTAAATAACCCGATCGGTCGCGTCGAAAGCGGTACGGTCAATTTGCAGCACCGCAGTGCCACTCGACACGTCGAGTGCTTTTGCCAGTCTGGCACGCGCGATGCCGGCCCGTATGTCCTGCTTGGCTCGGGCAAGCGGCACACCAAGGTGCTGCTCAAGGATCTCGGTGAAAGAGGTGTCGGCAAGGTCGAGCTTTTCCATGTGGCACCCGATTGCCGCGGCGAACGAAACTGTCTCAACCGCTACGACTTCGTCGTCGATCGTGCGCAGGCGCTCGATGGTCAGCACGCTTTCATCGGTCGGCACGTTAAGTGTGGCTGCAAGCGCGGCGTCAGCGGACCGCCAGTCGACCGTCACATGCCTAGTCCCCGGCCGGAAGCCACGCGCCACGGCTTCTTCCGAAAACCCTGAAAAAGTGAGCAGGTCGCGGCCGATGTCACACTTGGCAACGAACGTCCCCTTGCCAGCGCGTCGATAAAGCAAGCCTTCACCGACAAGGGCAAGCACCGCCTGTCGCACCGTACTGCTGCTGAGCTCGTGCTGCTTCATCAACTCCATCTCAGTGGGGAGTTGATCGCCAGCATTGAAGACGCCGCTCTCGATCTGAGACCGAATGATATCAGCGAGCTGAATATGAAGTGGAGTTCTACCGGGCTGAATCATGCGGTCTCCTCAAGCCGAGGCATTGCTATCACACGGCCTGGGTGGCTGGCAATATTAGGATATTGCATTCTTGCAAGAAATATCTTGGCGCGGCCGAGCATCTCCAGGCGGCAGCCGAGGGTCGGACGCAATGGCAGGGCTTGATGTTTGTTCGATGACAGCGTTCGATTTGGGCCGCTGCATTAGGGCAATCGCTCAAAGATGACGTTGATGTCAGTCATTGCAGCAAGCCGGTATGATCTGCATTCCATCAGATTGATGATCCGAGCCCTGATGCCCTTTAGATAATGCTCACTTGGCTCGCATTGGATCACAGCAGGTCTGATGCGCTCGTAGTCAATGGCCTCAACGAGATCGTGATCCAGTCCTTCGCAATCGATGGATAAAAAATCGACCTTATTGGCATAAGGGGTCAATAGTTCATTGATACCGATCGCGCTCACCTCAATATGTTCTCGGATACCCCCTATACCGTCGAAGTCGCCGAAACTTTCAACATGTGCCTTATCCACCGAGGAAAGCTCATGGGCGTTTCCGATGAAGAGCGTGGCAGACGCTTGCGGAGCGGGCAAGACAACGGATCGCACGAGAACGTCTTTCGGGCGCGCAATCCCGATCAGCGCCCCCAATTCAGGATTGGGTTCAACCAAAACACCTCGCGCGCCCCTTTGGTACAAAAGATAGGTACTTGAAGTAGAGATGGGGTGATTAGCGCCGATCTCGACATAGAACACACTGGCCCAAGATCTTTGGCTCTTGCAGAGTTTTGCAGCCAGGATTCCTTCGACAATAACGTCTTCTCCGGCCTGTGCGTAACTAGCTGGCGCGAAGTGCTTGATCCGAGAGTTCGGCAGATTGAGCCTAGCGACCTCTTGGTTAATGGACTGGTTTTCAAACTGGGACAACATAGCTCGCGCTCCAATGTGACTTGCGATCTTGGGACGGGGCCGCTACGATCGGATTGTCGCGGCGGCTCTTGCTCAATCATCGCAGCAATCGGCGTGCCACATGCGGAATGCGGTGCTCCTTACTCAGAAAGAATGAAACACGCGCGCCCGCTGGCATGGCCCCGACACTTTGTCGGGTTCGCGACATCGGCGCCACCAACCGTCAAGCGACTTGCCGAAGTGACGCGCAAACAGCGAAACTTGCTGCACATCGAGGCCGTCCGTGGAGAATCTTATTCGTGTTGGTGTGGATACGTCAAAGAGCGTCTTTCAATTGCATGGCAAAGCCAGTTGCGATCGCTTTGCCGTCGGCGGCGAGCCCGCCTTCCGGCTTTCGCACAAGCTCGCCTGACGATCACCGGCGACGCGCTGTTGCATGATTCGCGCCGCCGAGTTCGAACTGCCGAAAGCCCCGCGCGTGGTCGGCATCGACGACTGGGGCATGGCGCAAACGCTACCTGGAAGGCGGCCGCATTCTCGATGCGCCTGCAGCATTTCGATGCTGCAATCGCTTCGTCGGAAAGCCCTGCCTTTAAGGGAAGAAGGGGTCGCCAGCCGCTGTGGCTCTCCACCGAGGTCACGTTGCAGTCTCAAGTAACGCCATGCCGACACCTCGTGACGGGTTTGTCGTTTCCGCGGAATAGGCTTGTTTAGCCAATTTTTGTTTTGCGCCAGGCGAAATAGCTGACAAGAAATAACAAAAAGGTCTTCGTCGGTCCGATCAGCCAAACTGGCATGGGTTTTGAAACCCTTTGGTGTGAGGCGGCGAGAGTTACGGACCGGCATTCATGTCGTGGGTAACCGCGATCGATGGAACGAAGGATGGAATTTCACATGAATCTGGAAACAGAACGTTTATTCATGCGCCCAATACGTCCTTGGGACGCCGATGCCCTGCATCGCCTGCAGTGTGATCCGCTAGTAGTCGAATCGACGATGGAGGGAATTCCGCCAACGCGGGAAATTTCTGATGCGCGGCTGTCCCTCTATCTTCATGAGTGGGAAACCTACGGTTATGGATTCTGGATGGTCTATGAACGAGATGACAATGGCGACTTGCGCTTCGTGGGGCGGTCCGGGCTGCGCCGCTTCGATGACAACGCCATTGAAGTCGGATGCATCTTGTTCGGAGCCCGGTGCGGTCAGGGGATTGGCCCGGAAAGCTCTAAGCCAGTGATCGAATTCGCGTTCGCAACCCAACCTATCGATCGGTTGGTCTCTTTCATACGCCCGACGAATATACGATCTCTCAGAGCGAGTACCCGACAGGGCTTTACCCACCTTGGGCCCGTTGTCTTTGATGGAACGAACTATCAGTTCTTGGAATTGCGCCGTCCTCTTCAGTAATGCTCTGCAAACTGCTGCGCTTTGGGCTCAAAGTTATCCGGGTCAGGCCGCCAGTCCAACTGTCGGCGTCTCGATCTCCCAAGATGCTTGAGAAGAGGCATCATAAGGGCCGTACGCAACGCGCACCTTGAGGCTCACCGCCTCCGAGGCGCGCAACCCCGCGGCATAGGCGGTGGTCAGTGCAGTGCGCGCCTTCAACGATGGCACCGCTTCCAGAAAGCGCACCACCTCGTCGGCGCTCAGGATCGCCGGCAACTTGCGCGGCGTGCGCGCATAGACGATGCGCTCCGGGACCTCCGCCCGGTCCAGCGTCACGCCGTAGAAGAAACGCAACGCACAGACAGTCTGGTTCAGCGCCGGCCAGGAAATGCCCTGCGACACCAGATAAACCTGGAATGCACGGACGTCCTCCAGCCCCAGCCGATCCGGCGACCGGCCGAAATAACGGCTGAACTTCGCCACCGCCTGCAGATAGGATCGTTGCGTCGCGGGCGACAGGTTGCGCAAGCTCATGTCGTCGATCATGCGACGGCGCAGCGGGCTTACCGCTGTCGTGGCTTCAGCCATGGGATGGTCTCCTGGTCAGGGGTTGGTCTCAGCAACCAAACCTTCCCATCAGGAGGCCATTCCAGCCAATGCACACGCCAATCCCGCGTCAGCGGGTTCGTTGTGTGCCCAGCATGTTCAACCGCTTGTGGGTGAAAGTCCCCTAGCCAACCTGATGGAGGTGAAGGCTTAGCAAAGCGCAAGGGCATTACCGCGAGGTGGTGTCTGAAGGAAGCGTCGAGCAAAACCGCGACCTGACGAACAGAAACCGGATATGAGGCATCCCTGGCCGGACGAGCGGGCAACGGTCGCGAAGTCCATATCCATCAAAGGGCAGGGCTGTAGATCCGGCAGGTGCGCGGGGAAGGCGATTGAGCTTACCTGGGGAGGCCTGCGTCATGTTCCGACTTCGGAACTGAGGGAACCGCAAGGTGACCTGACCGTGATGCAGGAGTCAGCAGAGGGCGTAGTAGGTGATGCTGTCGGCAAGGCTAGTGAGGCACTCCAAGGCCGAAAGGCGGAGCAAATGGATAGGCCGAGCCGGAAACGATGACCGAAGACCCGAACGATTGGAAGCGGCAAGTAGGACTGGCAACTCATGAGTGGAAAGCGGCAGAAGACCCAGTATTCACTGGCCCTGGAACCGAGGGACCGGGGTGAAGCCCCTGTCAGCGGTTACCAAGGGGCCGAACCACTCATGGCGAAGTCGGCACCCGAAAGCCCGGCTTGGACGGAACAGCTAATGGAGACGGTATGTAGCCGAGAGAATCTGGAAACAGCGTGGAAACGCGTTCGAAGTAACAAGGGTAGCCCAGGCGTGGACGGGATGACCATCGACGACGCCAAGTGCTACCTGCGTGAGCACTGGCCAAGCATCCGGTCTCGATTGCTGGAGGGAACCTATCAGCCGCAGCCGGTCAAGCGGGTCGAATCCCCAAGCTGGACGGCGGGGTCAGAAAACTCGGCGTGCCTTGCGTCGTCGACAGACTGATCCAGCAAGCCCTGCTGCAGGTCCTCCAGGAGCAGTGGGACCCGACGTTCTCGGAGCACAGCTACGGCTTCCGCCCGGGACGCTCTGCCCATCAGGCAGAAGCCCAAGCGCAATGCTACATTGCCGAGGGTTACAGCTACGTAGTTGACCTCGACGCTCGAAAGATTTTTCGACCGGGTTAATCATGATAGCCTGATGGCGCGCGTCGCCGCCAGGGTGTCCGATAAGGGTGCGCTCAAACTCATCCGTGCATTCCTCAATGCGGGGGTGATGGAGGACGGCCTGGTCCGTCCGGTGGACGAGGGGACCCCGCAAGGCGGCCCGCTCTCGCCCCTCCTAAGCAACCTCCTGCTCGACGATCTCGACAAGGAACTGACCCGACGTGGCCACCGTTTTTGCCGCTACGCCGACGACTGCAACATCTATGTTCGCAGCCGCCGCGCCGGCGAACGGGTCATGGCTTCCGTCAGCCGGTTCCTGACCAAGAAGCTGCGGCTGAAGGTCAACGAGGAAAAGAGCGCGGTGGCGCGACCGGAGGAGCGGAAGTTCCTGGGTTCAGCATCTCGAATGACGGCAGCGAGCGGCGCATCGCGCCGAAGGCCCTCGACAAATTCAAGACGCTGATCCGGGATATGACACGCCGGACCCGGGGGATCAGTCTGCCGCAGTTGATCAAAGAGCTGAAGCCATACCTCATCGGATGGCGCGGTTACTTCGGCTTCTGCCAGACCCCACGGGTGCTTACGAACTTGGAAGCGTGGATCCGCCGAAGACTACGCATGTATCTCTGGCGGCAATGGGGGAACGGGCACAACCGCTTCAAGGAACTGCGCCATCGTGGCGTCCCAAAGTTCAGTTCTGCGGCTGCCGCCGGTTCGCCGACGGGATTCTGGCGCATGTCAGGACACCCGGCGGTCCAACAGACCCTGCGCAACCAACACTTCGAGTCACTCGGTCTCCCCCGTCTCTATGTCTCTGTCGAAGCTTAATCCGGTCGAACCGCCGTGGTACGTGATCCGTATGCCCGGTGGTGTGGGAGGGGCGGCGCCGCCAGGCGTCCCCCTATCCCGATCAATCCTCAAAATGCTCGTCTCGCTAAAAATCTGCCAAAGTAGTGCTAGCCTATATGCGCGGCCGCAATCTCGCTGGTCGGTGATCGAGCGGCTGGCGGGTTCTGCGCAAAAGATGGTCCTGACAGAACTCGCTGTTGGAACTCTGATCGGCGGCAAAATTTGTTAGAGTGGATGCCCCTCCCGACGGCATTTGGATCTGCCAATGTAACTTCTAGGTCGCGGACCGTGGCATCATCGGACATCTCTTCCAGTTTGCCCCAGAGCTCGAAAATGGGCATCTGAGATGACGCGCAAGGATCCTGACTTACGCCCCCCAAAGCGTATCGGCCTGGCACCGAGGTTAGTCTCCTGCCGGGCTCTCCTGCGGATTGCTTTCCCATACAACGTCGTCACGCGGAAGGGTTGTGGTAGTAGTGTATGTGTGTCGGTGTATTATCGGAAAGTTAAGTAGAAATACGACGTATATCTCAAACTTGTAACGTAACGCAATGTAAAATTCTCAAAAATCACCTTTTTGCTCCTGCATGTGGCTGGTACAGTCGCTCTTGAGAATACCAAATCGTCTTTTTCTGGTACCCATCTTGGAGTGTCGAGGGCTTATCGTGGAGAGCGTCCCCGCAGGACCGGCAGCCGCCAGGTCAGGAATTGCTGACCAATCCCGCCGGGCGGATCCAGCCGAGAGGGTGGACATATGTTTCCGCTAGAGGACGTCGACGTGACTACCTTGTGTCTAGACGCCTTCGCATGGCCAAACAACCATCCTCCGCGTAGTGGCAAGGAACAGTTCGTGGTTTCAGCTACGGCCATCGCGCGCCCTGAATGCAGTGCCGCACCCATCTACCCTTACACGGAGGAACTGTCATGAACACCCTGGATCAGCAGACAGCACCGGAGCAAGCCGCACGAGAGCGCATGAAGGCATCCCATGCCCTCGATGGCGACGCCGCTCGCTTGGCCCACTTATATCGCGGATGGGCGAGTGCCTTCGATCTTGATCAGGCCCGCGTCGGGTACTGCGGGCCGATGATCGTGGCGGAACTGGCAGGCGCCGTGCAGACGGCCTATTTGGCCGGGCAGCGAAATGCCATCGCAATCCTGGACGCTGGCTGCGGAACAGGGCTCGTCGGCGTGGAACTGGGACGCCTCGGCTTCCGGTTGATTGACGGGTTCGATCTCTCCGAAGAGATGGCCGAAAAGGCACGGCAAACCGGCGTCTACCGCCATGCCCAAGGCGATGTAGACCTTAATGGGCGGCTCTCCGACTACTCCAGCGCGAGCTATGACCTGACCGTCTGCTGCGGCGTCCTCACGCTCGGACACGTCCGACCGGATGGGTTGCGCGAGCTGGCTCGCGTCACCCGCCCGAACGGCTTCGTCATTGCAAGCACCCGCAAGAGCTATGCGGAGACGACATCCTTTGAAGGCGAGGTGCGGCGTCTGCAGGATGAGGGCGTCCTTATACCGGCACAGTGTCTAAGGAACGGCAGATACGTCGCCGAGGAGGACGCGCACTATTGGGTCTTCCAGGTGCCCGAGAAGGTCAGCGCATCGACGGAGGGGCGGCCATGACCGCGATACCGCGAATCTTGCTGTCGAAACTGGCCGCTGATGCAAAGCGACACGAGGAGCGCGAGCGCCTACGCATGCCCTGGCAGGAGTCCGGGTTCTGAGTATGGCACCACGAAAGAACGCGTCGCGCTAATGTCCGAGGCTTCGCCACGATGCTTCATGCTGCCAGTCAAAGACGATTCTCCATGCTGTAAAATAAGAAAATACCCAGATCGTTGCGCCGGAACTAACGTCAAACAAAGGTGTAACCATGCCCAAAGATCTCTTAGGGAGACTTGACGACAAGCTGCGCGCGAAAACCGGAAGCTTTGACGAAATACCCGTGGTTGATATCCTCGATGGTGCGAACAAACAGCCGGTGGCAATGAGATGGTATTCCGCAGGAATTCGTAGTTTCTGCGTTCGATGTTACCCGCTGGTTCTTTGATTTGCGCATGTCACCGATGTCCAAGGCACGCCATGACTTCAGCTTGTCAGATCCATGATTTTTTGGTCTCTTGAAAAGGAGAGAACTAGCGGTTTGCGGGCATAGATCACCAAGCAGGCCGCCGAATATACCCGCTAGGCCTCATCACTTCTAAAGGGCAATCGATACTATGACGCATTCCAAGAAGGTGGTTATCGTTACTGGCGCAACGTCGGGGATAGGGGAGGCCATCGCAGAGGCCTTCGCCGCGACGGGGACGTCACTCGTATTGGTCGGCCGCGATCGGGAGCGGGGCCGAAGAGCCTTGGAGTCGGTTCAGAAACTCAATTGTCCGGCCGAATTGATGCTAGGCGATGTCGCTGATTCGGCCTTCGCCGACCACGTGGTTAATTCCAGCGTAGAGCGGTTCGGAAAGGTCGACGTCCTGGTGAACAGCGCCGGGATCATCCGGCGTGGAAGCGCCGTCGATACCACGGATGATGATTGGCGCCAGACTTTCGACGCCAATGTCAGCGGTGTGTTCTACTTTAGCCGCGCCGCGGTGAAGGCCATGAGGAAAAGCGGCGGCGGCAGCATTGTCAATATAGCCTCGAATGTGGGGTTGGTTGGCTGTCCCGGGCTGGCTGCCTACTGTGCATCGAAGGGCGCGGTCGTTTTGCTGACGCGAGCCATGGCCCTTGACCACGCCAAAGAGCAAATCAGCATCAATGCGGTCTGCCCCGGCGCCGTTGATACACCCATGCTTGTGTCGGGCCACAGCCAGCCGGTTACTGCCGACGAGGTCCTCCAGAGGAACATCGATGCAATACCTCAAGGTCGCGTGGCTACGCCGAAGGATA